>NZ_PHUL01000001.1:1685000-1985000 GCF_002813425.1 Cellulophaga sp. RHA19 | reverse complement strand
TCCTAGAACAGAGCTTGCAATAAAAACACATATAAAAGAGTATTACGCCAGCATAACACACTTAGATGCTCAAATAGGAAAAATACTAAAAGCATTAAAAAACTCTGGAAAAATAGACAATACGTATATCATTTTTACATCAGACCATGGACTAGCTATGGGAAAACACGGCTTACTTGGTAAACAAAATTTATTTGACCATAGTATTAGGCCTCCAATGGTAATTGTTGGTCCAGATATTCCAAAAAACAAAAAAAATACTGCAGATGTGTACTTACAAGATGCTATGGCAACATCACTAGAAATTGCAGGTATACAAAAACCCAGTTATGTAGAGTTTAATAGCTTTTTACAATTAGCAAAACAAAACTCTAACCAAAGTAAATACACTAGTGTTTATGGTGCGTATTTAGACGTACAAAGAATGATTAGAAAAGATGGCTACAAGCTACTTGTATATCCAAAAATAAAAAAAGTACTGCTGTTTAACCTTAACAAAGACCCAGAAGAAATGAATAACATTGCTAACCTACCTGAAGAACAAAACAGGGTGGTACAATTATTTAATGAACTACAAAAGCTTCAAAAAGCAATGAATGACCCGTTAGATATTTCTACTTCTAAACCTCAACTTAAATCAAACTAAAAAATAAACCTTATGCAAACATATAAACTAACTGCTTTACTACTTTTTCTAGTTATCTTTTCTTCTTGTCAAAAAAAAGAAATAGAAGTTTTAGAGGATCAAGATTTTAATAAAAACTGGTTATTTATAAAAGATAGTGTACCAAATGCAGAAACTGTAAATTTTGATGATAGCAATTGGAGAAAAGTAAACGTACCACATGATTGGGCTATAGAAGGTCCGTTTAGCGACAAAAATAATGCTCGTAATGGTGGTTTACCCATAGATGGTATTGCTTGGTACCGAAAACATTTTAAAGTAGATGCAAAAAATAAGAATAAGCAAATTTCTATAGAGTTTGATGGGGTTATGGATAACTCTAAAGTGTATATAAACGGTAATTTTGTTGGAGAACGCCATTACGGATATAGTGGTTTTGAGTATAATTTAACACCGTTTATTAAATTTGGAGAAAACAATGTTATTGCCGTACAATTGGCACCAGAAATTTTGTCTGAAAGATGGTACCCTGGTGCTGGTATTTACCGCAATGTAAGGCTAAAATTAAACGAACCAGTGCATATTCCGCAATGGGGTACATATATTACTACACCTAAAATAGATGACAACAAAGCTATTGTTAACATAGAAACTAAAATTAAAAACACATTAAATAGTACTGCCAACATAGTCTTAGAGACAACTATTTTAGATATAAATAATGCAACTGTTGCTGTTTCTAACAACAAAGTAGAACTAGATAAAACATCAGAACAAAAACAAACACAAGAAATTACAGTTTCTAACCCTACTCTATGGGATATTGGTAAGCCTAATTTATACAAAGCCGTAAGTCGTATTAAAATAAACAATACTGTTGTAGATGAGTATACTACAGAATTTGGTATTAGAACTATTGAGTTTAAAAAAGAAGGTTTTTACCTAAACGGAAAAGCTGTAGAGCTTAATGGTGTTTGTATGCATCATGATCTTGGGCCTTTGGGTGCCGCTGTAAATTATAGAGCTACAGAACGCCAAATGCAAATAATGCAACAAATGGGTGCCAACGCATTACGCACAAGTCACAACCCACCTTCTACAGAAATGCTACAGGTTTGTGACAGACTAGGTATTGTGGTTATAGATGAAGCTTTTGATGAATGGAAAGAGGCTAAAGTACCTAATGGTTACCATAAATATTTTGACAAATGGGCAGAAAAAGATTTACGAGATATGATAAAAAGAGATCGTAACCACCCATCTGTAATTATGTGGAGTATTGGAAATGAAATTTTAGAACAAGGTAAAAAAGATGGTTGGAAAATAGCTAAAATGCTAAATGACATTTGCCATAATGAAGATGCCTCTAGACCTACAACTGCTGGTTTTAACTACTACCCTACTTCGTTTACAAATAAATTGGCATACCAAATAGATGTTGTTGGTGTAAACTACAAACCTGCTTACTATGCAGAAATTAGAGAACAGAACCCTGATATGATTTTTTACGGTTCAGAAACATCTTCACAAACAAGTACTAGAGGTTATTATGAGTTTCCGTTAAAAGAAAGAGTTAGCAAAGAAACAAATCAAGTTTCTAGTTATGATGTAAATATTGGTCCGTCTTGGACGTATCCTCCAGAGGTAGAATTTGAAGCCCAAAAGCAAAATCCACATTCGTTGGGAGAATTTATATGGACAGGTTTTGATTATTTAGGAGAACCTACTCCATATGGCGGAAGAGATAACTCTACAAACGGATATTGGAATGATGATTGGCCATCTCACGCTTCTTATTTTGCGCCTGTAGATTTGGTAGGTTTTCCTAAAGACAGGTTTTATTTGTACCAAAGTCAATGGACAACAGAGCCAATGGTACACGTATTACCACATTGGAACTGGGAGGGCAAAGAAGGGCAAACCATTCCTGTTTATTCGTATACAAATTGCGATGAAGTAGAACTTTTTGTAAACGGAAAATCTTACGGCAAAAAAATAAAAGGAAAAGACACCACTACTATTTTTGCAGAATATAACGGTTTTAAAGGCGGTACTATTGACTCTAAATACAGATTATCTTGGAATGTACCTTACCAACCCGGAAGCTTAAAAGTTGTTGGTTATAAAAATGGGAAACCAGTTGCTACTAAAGAAATTAAAACAGCAGGTAAACCTTATAAAATAAAATTAACAGCAGACAGAAATACGATTAATGCATCTGGAAAAGATTTATCATTTATTACAGTTAGGGTTGAAGATAAAGATGGTAATTTATGTCCTAAAGCAGATAACCTTATAACATTTAAAGTATCTGGTAATGGAGATTTAGAAGCTGTTGGTAATGGCAACTCTGCTTCACTAGAGTCTTTTAAAGCAAATTATATTAAATCCTTTTACGGTAAAAGCTTAGCTATTATAAAAGCTACAGAAACTGCTGGTGAAATTAAAATTACCGCAAGTTCAGATAAACTTAGTTCTGCTACAATAACTATAAAAACTAAGTAAATATGAGCTATTTAAAAAATATAATACTCTTTGTTTATTTTCTGCTTTTTATACAAATAGTAACAGCACAAAAGCAACCCAATATTATTGTTATACTAACAGATGATCAAGGTTGGGCAGATGTGGGGTTTAATGGTGCAACAGATATTCCAACACCAAACTTAGACAGGCTAGCATCAGAAGGTGTTGTATTTTCTAATGGATATGTTTCGCATCCATATTGTAGTCCGTCTAGAGCGGGTTTACTTACGGGTAGATATCAGGCGCGTTTTGGGCACGATTGTAATATGCCTTATAACGGAGAAAATGATGTTACAGTTGGTACACCCTTATCAGAAAAACTAATATCTGAAGCTTTAAAAGAACAAGGTTATAGAACAAGTGCAATTGGTAAATGGCATTTAGGAGATCACCCAGATTTGTACCCTCCTGCACAAGGATTTGACCATTGGTTTGGCTTTCCTGGCGGAGCTATGAACTACTGGGGAACAGCACAAAGTAAGATTAAGACCATATATCGTAACAGAAAACCAGTCCCCAAAGAGGAACTTGGTTATTTAACAGACGATTTTACCAATGAAGCCATTAATTTTATTAATAAAAAAGATAAGAAACCCTTTTTTATTTACTTGGCTTACAATGCACCACACGCACCAGACCACGCTACAAAAAAGTATTTAGAGAAAACTAAACATATAGAGTATGCTGGCAGAAGTGTGTATGCAGCTATGGTTAATGCCGTTGATGAAAATGTTGGCAAAATAGACTCTACACTAGTTGCTAATGGTATAAAAGACAACACTATATTAGTTTTTTTAAGTGATAATGGAGGAAGAATAGAGCATGCAGACAACAGCCCAAACAGAGGACACAAAGGAATGTTGTTTGAAGGCGGAATAAAAGTGCCATTTTTTATTTCCTGGCCAAGTAAAATAAAAGAAAAGAGCCTGTATTCTAAACCTATTTCATCATTAGATTTATTTCCTACGTTTTTAAATGCTTCGGGTGCTAGTGCTTCAAAAGAAAAACAATTAGATGGTGTAGATTTAATGCCTTACATATTAAATAAAAATAAAGGTAACCCACACAACATACTATTTTGGAGGTCTTCTGGTAATTTTGAATATGCTGTTAGAAAAGGAAAATACAAATTATACAAAAGTGCCTATAAAAATAAAACCCTACTTTTTAATATTGAAGAAGATAATTTAGAGCGGTATGACATTGCTAAACAACATCCAGAGATATGCTTAGATTTAGAAAAGTCTTATGCCAATTGGGATGCTAAAAATAAGGCTCCTGGTTGGTTAGATCCTCATGCAGAAAATGTAATTAAAGAGGATAAAAGATGGAAAAAAACACGCGAAAAATCCTTAAAAAAGTAATACTTTAGCCACAAAACCAATTCAATGATACATTTACTTAAAACCAAAAGAAAAAATATTTACTTTTCGCTAGCAATTGTAGCTAGTATTTTTACAAGCAGTTGTAAAGAAACTAAAAAAGACACAGACAAATCTGCCAATAAAGAAACAGCAATGGAGGCTACCAAACCAAATATTGTTGTTATTTATATGGACGATTTAGGCTATGGAGATATTAGTGCTAATGGTGCTACAGAAATAAATACTCCAAATATAGATAAACTTGCCAACGAAGGCGTTAGGTTTACTAATGGTTATGCTACATCTGCAACTTGTACCCCTAGTAGATATGGTTTACTAACTGGTGTGTACCCTTGGCGTAATAAAGATGCCGCTATTTTGCCTGGTACAGCACCACTTATAATTAGCACAGAGCAAACTACTATTCCTAAAATGTTAAAAAAAGAAGGCTACGCTACTGGCATTGTAGGTAAATGGCATTTAGGTCTTGGTAGTGGTAATGTAAATTGGAATGAACGTGTTTCTCCTGGCCCAAATGAGGTTGGTTTTGACTATTCTTACATTATGGCGGCTACGCAAGACCGTGTACCAACAGTTTATATAAAAAACGGACACGTAGATGGTTTAGATCCAAAAGATCCTATAGAGGTAGATTACTCTAAAAATTATGACAACCAGCCAACAGGTAAAGACAATCCGGAATTGTTAAGTATGAAATGGCATCACGGACATAATAATAGTATTGTAAACGGTATTCCTAGAATTGGTTTTATGAAAGGTGGCGAAGCTGCTAAATGGAGTGATGTAGATATGGCAGATCATTTTTTAAAAGAGGCTAAATCTTACGTTACTAAACATAAAAACGAGCCTTTCTTTTTATACTATGCTTTGCAACAACCACACGTACCCCGTACACCTCACCCTCGTTTTGTTGGTACATCTGGTATGGGACCAAGAGGTGATGTAATTTTAGAAGCAGATTGGATTATTGGTGAGTTTATAAAAACTTTAGAAAAAGAACAGTTATTAGAAAATACTTTAATTGTATTTACAAGTGATAATGGTCCTGTTTTAAACGATGGCTATTTTGATGATGCTGTAGAAAAATTAGGAAAACACACACCCGCAGGTGGCTTAAGAGGCGGAAAATACAGTTTATTTGATGCTGGTACACGTGTACCTTTTATTACGTATTGGAAAGGGAAAATTACACCAGGGGTATCTAATGCGCTAGTTTGCCAAGTAGATTTACTTAGTTCGTTTGCTAAACTAACTGGTAATAAAACTAAAACAGAAGACAGTAAACAAATGTTAGATGTATTATTGGGTACATCTAAAAACGGAAGAGAACATCTAATTTTAGAAGCTAGCAAAAAAACAGCTTTAAGGAGTGGCGACTGGGTACTGATTCCGCCTTACCCTGGTAAAGCTATAAATACACAAGTAAACATAGAATTGGGTATAGCTAATGAGTATCAACTTTATAATTTAAAAGAAGACAAAGAGCAGCAAAACAACTTGGCAAAAACAAACGCCAAAAAGCTATCTGAACTTATTTCTGTATACACACAATTAAGAGGAGAAACTACAGAGGAAATAAAAGAATTAGAATTGAAATAACTTATTACTTTAACCAAAATTTATAAGACCTTGAAAACATAATTCAAGGTCTTTTTTTATACAAACACTTTACCTTTTTGTACTAGTAATACCTTAAAAATATGTAATAAACCATATGTTCTATTTTTCAATACATATATAATTACCAAATAGACTAAGAATAAATAATTTTAATTTCTTATAAATCAAACTCATTATAATGAAAATAAAATTAGCGCTTTTAAGTTTATTTATTACTGCAATTTCTTTTGCACAAAGTAATAATTTACCAGAAGGATTTACTGTTGGTGACAGAACCAAAACAAACTTAAATTTTAACTGGAAATTTCATTTAGGAGATTTACCAAACGCTCCTACTACTATTAATTTTGACGATAGTAATTGGGAAAATGTCTCTGTGCCTCATGCACCACAATTGGTATCTTATGAGATGGATAGCATAAAAGAAACCTGGATACAAGAAAAGTATTTACGTGACATAAGTTGGTACCGCAGAAAAATTAATATTGATGCCAATGCTACAGGAAAAATATTTTTAGAGTTTGAAGCTATACATAATGCTACAGAACTTTGGGTAAATGGTAAAAAGGTAGGCAACTATGCTGTAAATGGTTATGTGCCTTTTTATTTTGATATTACAGACTTTGTAAACTTAGGAAAAGAAAATACTATTGCTATTAAGGCAGATAATAGTTTTAGTCAGGTAATTGCTCCTGATCCACACAGAACAGATTATGTAAAATTTGGCGGGTTATATAGAGATGTGTACTTGGTAACAACAAATAAGTTACACGTTAACTACAACTGGGAAGATTTTAATGCTGGCGTGCATATTACAACCCCAACAGTAAATAAGCATAACGGAACAGTTACTATAAAAACTACCGTAAAAAACGAAAATGCTACTGCCAAAAACACCAAAATAGTTACTAAAATTATAAATAAAGATGGCGTGGTTGTAAAAAAAATTACTTCTGCTAAAACAATAGCGCCTAATACTGTATACACCTTTAGACAATCTGCAACTATAGAAGATAATTACCATTTATGGTCTCCAGATTCTCCTTATTTGTACAGGGCTAACTCTGTTATATATGATAAAAATAATGCTGTTGATTTTGTAGAAAACAAATTTGGTTTCAGAAAATTTAGTTTAGAAAAAGGCAAAGGATTTGTTCTAAATGGTGAGCCATTATTTTTAGTTGGTGCTAATCGTCATCAAAATTACCCAAATATAGGTGATGCTGTTCCTAATTCTTTTCATTACAATGAAGCTCTACAATACAAAAAAGCAGGTATGAATATTATTCGCCTATCTCACTACACGCAAGATGATGCTTTTTTACAAGCTTGTGACGAGTTGGGTATTTTAGTTTATGAAGAACCTAGTACATGGATTTTATGGGGAGATGAGGCTTGGTTTTCTAATTTAGAAGACGCTACAAGAACTATGATACGTAACCACAGAAACCACCCGTCTATTATTGTTTGGGGTGCTGGCATAAACCACAGAGGTCCAGTACCAAGAATGCAAACCGTTGCTAAAGAAGAAGATCCGTTTAGGTTAACAGCATCTGCATCTAGCCCATGGAACGGAGTAAAAAATGAAGGTGTTACAGATATACACGCAACTATGGATTACCGTAGAACAGAATTTCCTGAGAGTGCTTTTACTATGGTTATGGAGCACGGTAGTACGCCAGATTCCGAGGTAAATCAGTTTCATATTTCTAGGTATAAAGGAAATAAAAACAATTTTGCAGCCATAACTTGGTTGGGGGCAGATTATAATCATTTACAACCAGATGTAGATGATGATCAATGGAAAAGGGATTTTATGACTACTTACGGTGTATTGTCTGCTTTTAGAGTACCTAAACCGGTTTACTACTGGTATCAATCTGAATTGGTGAAAAAACCAATAGTACATATTGCAGATGAAACAGCTTCTAAAAACGGAAAAGTTAGAGTTTTTAGCAATTGCCAAGAGGTAGCTCTTTATCATAATGGGAAACTTATTGCAAGGCAAACTCCAGATAATAGTCTTACCAAACTAAACCTAAACCACCCTTCGTTTACATTTAAATATAATTGGAAAAGCGGAACCTTAAAAGCTATTGGTTATACAAACGGAGAAAAAGTAACCGAATTTATTAGGCATAAGGAAGAAAGTCCGTATACTTTAAAATTAGATTTAAATATCACAGACCAACCTTTTTATGCTGGCGGATCTGACATACGACTGGTACACGCATCTATTTTAGATAAAAATGGCGAGGTGGTTACTAATACAAAGCAACGCGTAGAGTTTTTTGTATCTGGAGCAGGAGAATTAATAGACAATGGTAAAATAGATGCCAACCCTGCACGCTCTTTTAACGGCGTGGCATCAATTTATATTAAAGGTAAAAATAATCCAGGAAAAATTACAATTACAGCTAAAGCTAAGGGCTTAAAATCTGCCAAAACAAGCATTACAACATCAACCTATAACACAAATGAAATTGTAAATAATGCTACTCCTATTTACGATTTTCCGGTAACCAAAGTAGACATTGGAGGCAATAAACAATTAGTACAATTTGATTGGGAAGAATGGACAGGTAACAGCAATGCTAACTTAACTTATAACCTAAAGGATTTTAACGCAACTATTGCAGTTAGTGCTACAGATAAAATTAAATGGTTAGGAGATACTGCAATGTTAGGTGATTTAAGCTTTGTGGGAACAGATGGTTTATACTCAGAAAAAGGAAATTTAAGTCTTAACATAAGTAACTTAAAAGCCGGAAATTATGAAATAGAAACGTTTCACCACACTAGAAGAGGCAACGTTAAAATGACAAATGAAATTGAAGTACAGGTTGTAGATACTACTGGTTCTTTTTCAAGAAAATCTGATGATCATATAGTAGATTATTACCAGAATGATAATACAGGAGAACGCAAGCCATTATCTATAACATCTAACTTTTCTGCCGATGGAAAAAGCACAATAACCATCAATTTTAAAAACTTGCAAAATACAGGCGATTTGTGGCTAAATGGTTTTGTAATAAAACAAGTAAAATAATGTATTGTACTAACACCTACTTAATAAACTAAAAGAAATGAAAATAATGCTACAAAAAGAGTTTCTTTGGCTGTTTCTACTATGCTTTACAAGCATAATAGCCCAAGGACAAAATGAGAAAGTAATTTTTATTAAAGAACCAAATACTACTTTACAAGCTAATACTACGTATGAGTTTACTATTGGCTATGTTGCCTTAACTGATAGCGATTTAAGTGTTGAACTTAGCGGTGGACCATCTAAATTTTATGCTGGTAGCAAGGTAAAAGTAAAAAAAGGTCAGGGTATAAAAAAGTTAACTATTACCACTAATAAAAAACCAACTAAAGGCAAAGGCTATAAACTTGTTTTAAGTTTAAGAGATGTAAATGGCAATTGGAAAACTACACGTACAGGGCAGGTTATTAGCAACATAGAAATGGTTAAACAAGCTGTTTCATTTTCTAACAATGTAACGTTTTCTCCACTTTTGGCTACTAATATTTCTAGTAATTCAAAATACAATGTGCCTGTAAGTTACATTACAAAAGAACCAATATTTATACAAGCTGCCATTTGGGAGGGTGGTAAATGGTTAGCATCATCAGACCGTATAAAAGTTATGCCAGGGCAAGGAGAAAAGCAGTTACAAATAAATTATGAACAGGCTTTAGAGGGTAAAAATTATAAGTATTCAATCTCTTTTGGAGACAAAGAAGACTTTGATTCAAAATCATATGTAACTAAAGAAATTTCTGGAGTACAAATTACCAAAGCTGCCAACCGTTTATCTATTGCAGAGATAAACGATAAAAGCATACAGGTATCTGTAAATAACACATCTGATATTTTAATTCTACCATCAGCTACTAATTATGATTATATAAAAATAATTACATTAAAAGGGAAAACCGTTTCAGAGTCAAAAAACAGTAAATCTATTAATATAAAAAATCTTCCTAATGGTGGTTATTTTGCCATTACTAGCACAAACGAATATTACAAATTTGCAAAATTTTAAACATATGAAAAATAACATTTTAACGCTTATAGGCGTTACACTTTGTTCATTATGTTTTTCTCAGAATAATAGTGTACAAATAGATTTTACTACTCAAAAATTTATTGGAGATAAAAGTGAACTAAACAGAGAAAAATACTTTGCAATGCACGCGTCATACAATGACGGTGCTTTGGCTGAAGACCCCAATTATTTATTTAACGACCTAGGTATTAAATTTGGGAGAACATTTGCTGGGCCAGGACCTTTTTCTAAATATAAAAAAGGAGATTTATCTGTAAATAATGCTACAAAATTAGCTATTGCAAATGCACAGAGGTTTAAACAAGCTCCTTTATTTGCTACACAAAAAACAACAGATTTAATTATTACAAATCACCCTAGAGATGCTTATAAACTAGGAATGAATTTTGAAAAAGCTGCTACTTTTAACGTTGCATACATTAAAAAAGCATATCCTGTAATGCCTAAATATTATGAGGTTATGAACGAGCCTTTTGTACACGCAAAAGATTTTGTAGATAGTTATGATAAGACTCCTAAAGTAATTTTAGAAATGTCTAAATTTCATAAAATAGTAGCAGATAAAGTACACGCAGAAATTCCTAATATTATGGTTGGTGGTTATAGTGCTGCTTGGCCAGAATATGACAAAAATAACTTTGCTATTTGGAATACTAAAATGAAGGTTTTTATGGATACTGCTGGGGAAAGTATGCAGTTTTTTGCTACTCATATTTATGATGGCAGAAATGTAGAAGGCGACTTTAATTATAGGTCTGGGAGTAATTCTGAAGCAATATTAGACCTTATTGAGTCTTACGGTTACCAGAAATGGGGTGTTGTAAAACCTCATCTAATATCTGAATACGGTTACACTGCAAAAGGTTTACAAGGGCAACCTTATTCTGCTGCATTAAATGGTATTTGTTTAACATCATACAACAACATATTAATGTCTTTATTAGACAAACCAGACAGGTTACTTAAAGCAGTACCATTTATTACAGGTAAAGCAACGTGGTTTTATAAAGATAGTAGAAACCCAGATGGTCATCCTTATCCTTGGGTAATACTACGTAAAGGAAAAAATGGGGCGTACAAATACACACATCTAAGAAAATTTTGGCAGCTTTGGAAAGGTGTGCAAGGCAAACGTATTTACGCAACATCTAACAATCCAGACATACAAGTACACGCGTTTGCAAATAAAAATAAAGGCTATGTAGCATTAAATAATTTAGCTAATAATGCACAAACTATTAACTTAGATTATTTAAACACTAGTAATAAATTAGTAAGCAACTTAACTATAAAAAGGTCTTATAACAACAAAAATGGTATTCCAAAACTCGTTTTTTTTACTAATGAAAAAGCTATAAAAGAACTAACTTTAAAACCTGGTGAAACTATTATTTTAGATTATGACTTAGCAGACTATACATTTTCTAATGTTATTAGAGAAAACAATTACTATTCTAAATTATGCCTACAGGAAATAAAAGCCAATACGCCATTAGTATTTACTGTAGATAATGTTATGGCAAATAACAAAGGTATAGCAACTATAAAAATGGGACTTGGAAGAGCTCATAATTTATCTAAAAAACCTATTGTTAAAGTAAATGGTACTAAAATTACCGTGCCAAACAATTGGGCTGGGTATGACCAAGCTGGTAGAGAACAGTTTTTTGGTGTAATACCAATACCTACAGATATAAAAAACATAAAGAATGGGAAAAACATAATAGAGCTAACTTTTCCTGATTCTGGTGGCTATGTTAGCTCTGTAATTGTTAATGTAGAAAAATTTAAAAACTAATTTATGCAGCGTTATACAAAACTCTTACTAACTGGAATTTTATTTTCACTGACTATTGGTTGCCAACCCAAACAAAAAGAAATTGCTACCAATACCAAACCAAATGTAATTTTAGTAATTACAGATGATCAAGGCTATGGTGATATTGGTGCTCACGGAAATTCTATTATAAAAACACCTAATATAGACAGTTTATATTCTGAGAGTTATCACCTAACCAATTTTCATGTTAGTCCTACTTGCGCACCTACTCGCGCTTCTTTAATGACTGGCAGATATGCTAACAGTACTGGTGTGTGGCACACAGTAGGCGGTTGGTCCTTACTTAGGGAGCAAGAAAAAACTTTGGGTAATATGTTTGAAGAAGCTGGCTACATTACAGGTGGTTTTGGTAAATGGCACTTGGGTGACAACTACCCACATAGACCAGAAGATAAAGGTTTTAATGAAACAGTAATGCACGGCGGCGGCGGTGTACAACAAACTCCAGATTATTGGAACAATACTTATTTTAACGACACATACTTACATAACGGAAACCCAGAAAAATACAATGGTTATTGTACAGATGTGTTTTTTACAGAAGCCATTAATTTTATAGAAAAAAGTAAAGACAAACCCTTTTTTTGCTACATAGCACCAAATGCGCCACACGGTCCTTACAATGTACCTAAAGCGTATTACGACATTTACAAAGGTTTAAACGATACCATATTAGCCGACACACAAAAGCGTTTTTATGGAATGATTACTAATATTGATGACAATTTTGGTAAGCTTAGAAATAAACTTAAAGAATTAAAGATTGCTGATAATACCATCTTAATTTTTATGACAGATAATGGCACATCTGCTGGTTACTACAATAAAAAAGGTAAAGTTACTGGGTATAATGCAGGTATGCGTGGTGCAAAAGGCAGCCATTATGATGGCGGACACAGAGTTCCGTTTTTTATTTATTGGAAAGACGGTAAAATAAGTACTGCAAAAGATATACATACACTTACTGCGCAAATAGATATTTTACCAACATTAGCAGAATTGTGTAACATAGACTTGCCAAAAAATCATTTAGATATAGACGGACAAAGTTTGGTTGCTGTGCTAAAAGGAAAAGATACTTTAAACAATAGACTTTTAATAACAGACTCACAGCGTGTTCAAAATCCAAAAAAATGGAAAAGCTCTGCTGTAATGCAAAATAAATGGCGTTTAATTAATGGTAAAGAACTTTATGATATTAGCACAGATATTGGTCAGAAAAAAGATATTGCAGCTATTAACCAAAAAAAAGTTAAAGAAATGAGAGCCTTTTACAATAGTTGGTGGACACAAGTATCTAAAGACTTTGATAAAGAAATTTACTTTAAAATAGGTTCTAATAAAGAAAACCCTATTACACTAACTGCACATGATATACATGGTAAAGAAACTATGCAACCTTGGAACCAAATACAAATTAGACAAGGTAAAGTTGGTGCTGGTTATTGGAGTGTAGATATTTTAGAAGATGGTAATTATGAGGTTTCATTAAGGAGGTACCCAAAAGAGTCTAACTTGGCTATTAACACCACTACTCCACCAATTACTACTAAAGAAATTATTGGTTTGCAAAAAGATATTCCAGAAGGTAAAAACTTAAATTATAGTAAGGCTTCTATACAGTTTGAAAAACAAATAGTTTCTGAAATTGATGTAAAAGAGAATGATTTGTCAGCAAACTTCAATATCAATTTAAAAGCAGGAAAAACTAAGATGTATGCTAATTTTATTTCTGATAAAGGAGAAAAGAACGTGGCTTACTACGTTTATATTAAAAAGTTATAAGATGAAAAAAGTACTATTTTTATTAATGCTATTTACTGTAATTAGCAAAGCCCAAGAAAAACCAAATATTGTATTTATACTTACAGATGACCAGTCTTATGATTTGCTTGGTTGTACTGGAAATACAATTGTAAAAACTCCAAACATAGATAAGCTAGCAGATAATGGTATATTATTTACCAATGCACACGTTACAAGTGCTATTTGTACACCAAGTAGAATTTCTATTTTATTAAGCCAGTATGAGCGTAAACATGGTGTAAATTTTAACTCTGGCACAAGTGTTTCAGATGTTGCTTGGCAAAATTCTTACCCTGTTGTTATGCGTAAAAACGGATATTACACAGGTTGGGTTGGCAAAAACCACGCTCCAATAGGTAAAGGTGGTTACCAAAGTGGATTAATGGAAAAAAGTTTTGACTATTGGTATGCTGGTCACGGGCATTTAGGTTTTTACCCTAAGGACAATCATGCTATTTTTAATGATGCTATAGCTTTTACGCAACCAGAAATTATTAATGAAGGTGTAGACGATTTTTTAGATCCAAATGCTCGTAAATTAAAAGGTGCATTACATTTTTTAGAAAACAGACCTGCAGATAAACCTTTTATGCTTTCTATAAATTTTAATTTACCACACGGAGCAGGTACACGCTCTATGAAATTAAAAGATAATGATGACGATATATATAAAACCTTATATAGAGATTTAAACATTCCGTTACCCGATAATTATGTTGCAAAAAAAGACATTACCACACCTAAATTACCTGCTAGTCTATTGCATACAGAAGATAGACAAACTGGCTACAATTATGTAGATACACCCGCAACAATTAAAGAACGTTACATAAGAGAATTGGAGGCAATGACTGGCATAGACAGGCTAGTTGGTAATTTAATACAAAAATTAAAAAGTCTTAAGTTAGACAAGAATACTATTATCATTTTTACATCTGATCATGGTCTTTTTAGTGGGCAACAAGGGCTTGGAGGAAAAGCATTGTGTTATGAGCAAACCACACACGTACCTATAATAGTATACAACCCAAAAGCAAAAAAAAAGCTAAAAGGGGTTAAGAGTGATGCTTTGGTGCAATCTATAGACATTGCTCCTAGTATGCTTGCAATGGCTGGTATTTCTATTCCAAACACTTATCAAGGAAAAAATATAACTAGTCTTATTAATGGTTCTAAAGCAGAAGTTAGAAAATATGTTTTCACAGAAAATTTATGGTCTACTCATTTTGGAAACCCTAGGTGTGAAGCTGTACAAACTAAAGAATGGAAATACATTAGGTATTATAAAAACAATAATTTTTCTGCAACTAAAGAAATAGCATATGCTAAAGAGTTTAATATTCCTGTAAACGAAATGTTGTATAAAATGCATGATCCAGGTATTGCTGTATATAGAAATTACATAGAGGCCCCTTTACAAGGAGAACAACCTGTGTATGAAGAATTGTACAACTTAAAAACAGATAGAGCAGAATTACATAACTTAATTGACAACCCTGAATACAGTTCAGTTTTAAAAAACCTTAAAGCCCAATGGAAAATAGAAATAACCCAAGCTAGAGGTTCTAAAAAAACAGAAGTTTATAGGTATACAAATGATATGTACCCAAGTGCTAAACACTAATAAAAAAGCTTGAGAAGGTTCTCAAGCTTTTTTTATTAATTACCTGCTTATAAACAATTAAGGTATTTTGCTTAGTGTTTTACTTAGCATTTTGTTCTTTTATTCTTTGCAGTTGTTTACTATTTAAACCTTGAGAGAAATAGACTTCGGGATCTAGCCACAGTTGCGTGTTTTTCATACTTGGATCGTTAATATCTAAACTTAAATCACAATCAAACCTACCTAAAATACTGTATGATTTATTTGCTGTACCCATATTTGTAAAATGCGACAACCCCCAAGTAATACCTCTACCATTACCGTTGCTATTAAAGGCATCTGCTACGTAAGATCCTGCGGCAGTTGGCATTAAACTTGTTACCGAAGCAATATCAAAATTAACACCATCTACTGCATATTGAATGGTATTGTTTTCATTACCATCACGAATAACCAAAGCTGCAATTCCTTCTTTAAAAGGAAACAATGCTGTTTCATGACCTGAATTAAATAAAGGATTTAGAGAGTGTTTTGTAAAAGGTCCTAGCGGATGATCTGCAATTGCTAAACCGTTACCAACTAAATAATCTGGTCTGTTTCCGTAAGCTGATTTATAATACACATAAATTTTATTATTGTACACAAGTGGATAAGGATCATGAATTGAAAATTGATCCCAAGTTCCTGGTTCTCCGTTAGGAATAATAATCTTGTTTGCTGGTGTCCAAGGACCATTAGGTGAGTCTGAGTATGATACCGCTACAGGACAATGATCACCTTTTGTACCACTAGCCTCCATAAATGATTGATAGTATAAATAATATTTACCTTCCCATTTTAAAATATCGGTAGTGGCAACAGAGCGCCAACCTACAGCTGGCTTTTTTGGCCTTTTTATAGCAATACCTTGCTCTTGCCAAGTAAAACCATCTTCAGATGTTGCAAACCAAATATCACATAAGTCCCAATCTGTAGACGGAATTTCATCTGTTGCTTTATCTGCATTTTTAAAACCTACAGGTGGTACTTTAGTTTCTCTTTTTGTATACCACACATAATACTTTCCGTTTTCTTTTATAATTTTTGAAGGATCACGTCTTGAAATGGTTCCATCTCCTTCATTATAATCTAAGCCTTTTAGTTTGGTGTATTTAAAACTAGAGAACAACTCATTATCTTGTGGTCTAGGAGTTAAGTAATTATCATAAAGACGTTCCATTGCTTTACTTAAAGGCCTATTAGGTTTTGTTTTTGGAATATCCCACGGAAACCCTAAACTATTTTCTTCTGCATTTATTTCTGCTACAGCTTCTTCTTTTATTTCGCTTTTTTGTGACTGGCAAGCAGCTAACATAAAAACAAACAAACTAGTTTTTACTATTTGTTTTAATAAAGTACCATTCATCTTTTAATTGCTTTACATTATTTTAAATATGTATTCTTTTACAAAGAGTTATTTCTCTTTTGAGATTTTTAAAGGAATTTGAATATTGAATGAGTGTCTCACATTATTCACATCTATAGTATCTGCAGCACACAACAGCGCTAAAGGTTCTCCGTTTTCTAAATATACTTGAGGACGCTCTAGATGATCAAACTTTGTTTCTGTATCATCTTCCCAAACAACTGTTCTATCAGATATATTAAAATACTTGCCTTGCTCCCATTTTATTCCGTCTTCAGAATCATAATGCACTAAAGAAAAAACTCTTTTTTTATCTACTGTTTTAAACCTTTTTACAATAGCTCTGTATTTGCCATCTTGGTACCAGATATAAGGATCTTCTGCCGGAAAACGCTCTCCTTTAAAAACAAAAATAGGATCTGGATATTTTATAAAAGGTCCTGTTGGCGTATCTCCTATAGCTACCAAGTGTACTACCGGACCGCCAGATGGCAATTTATTTTTTTTACCTACCGCTTTGTATACCATTAAAATTTTACCGTTTGGCATTTTACAAACAGACGGGTTAGAAGTCATTAATGCATCATGTGCATTTATGTTGGGCGTAATATCTATAACAGGTTTATCTAATCTTTTCCAAGGTCCGTTTAAATTTTTAGCAACTGCAACACCTATTCTTTGGTTATTTCTATGTTTCCAATTAAGTTTAGGTTTGCCTGGTTTGCTAACAATTTTTTTATCACCTGTATTACCCATATAATATAAGTAGTAATTAGTATCTACTTTTATAATTGTAGGGTTATGCGTGGTACCACCATCCCAAAACTCTACTCCTCTATCTGCTAAGGCTACGTTTTTAAATGTAAATGGTCCAAACGGAGATGGTGACGTTGCGTGGGCTATTTCTGAATAGTTTACCCATTCCCACCCTATATTTTTTGGCCATCTAGAGTAAAACATATGATACAAATTGTCTTCCCCTTTAATTAAACTACCTCCCCAAACACTTTTGCCTTCTTCTTTAAAAATTGATTTTTTTGATACTTTGCCAAATTCAATTTTAAAATTTTCTATTTTTTTTACGACTTCTTTTTTCTCTATTTTTTCTTTACAAGATAAAATTAGCAAGGCTAAAAAAAATGCTATTACTGTGCTTTTCATTATAAATTATTTTTCACAGTTATTACTGGTGACCAATTACTATCTCCGTTTTTATCTTTTCTTTTAATTTGAATAAAATAAGTGTCTAACTTTTTAATTGGGATAGTCATCATACCTCTAGTGTATGTTGTAATTTTATGAAGTAATTTATCTTTACTAACACCGTAACGTACGGTGTAAGATTCATCATTCAACTCACCAGAATACCCAACTATTATATGATTATCTCTAATAAAAGTTTGCCAAACCACAGGTGGTAAACTTTTAGTGTTGTTTTTTAACTCTACGCTCTGTGGCAAACTTTCTCCTAAACTATTTACAGCTATTAGATTGGCTTTTATAACAGGTAATTGTAAATCTTTAACCTCAATAAAATTAGCAATTGTAGGTTCTGTTTTTACAGTTTCTCCTTTACTATTTTTATAACTAATAAAATATTCTTCTGCAGCAACCACTGTATTAAAATATACTCTTGTTTTATTTTTACCTGCTACTATAGATGTTACAGTTGGTTTTTCTGGTTTTTGCAAGGCTATCGTTTTTTCAAAGCGGGTATAACCATTACTACTTACCAAAGCAATGTGCATAACCACAGCTTTGTTTATACTTTTAGGTAGTTTTATTTGCCCTTCCCAAACAGCATCTTCTGGTTGCAACACAGGTAATTTTTTAGTCTCGCTACTTATAATTTTTCCGTTAGCATCTTTTAAATTCCATACCAAATCATAATTTACCATTGTAAAACTAGGGTAGTTATTTCTTTCCTTTATTGGAATAACTATAGCGACCTTAGTTTTATTAAAAGATACTTTAATATCTTTAACCGGACTATTTTCTTTTTGCATTCTTGTATAGAATCTTCGCTTTTGTCGCCAAGCATTTACAATTCCCCAAGTTCTGTTTTCTTCTTCACTAGTACCAATATAACCACTTCTATAATCGTTATATGTCCATAATGAAGCACCAATTACAAACTCATTTTTACCTCTTAAATTATCATTTAAATCTGATGCTTTTGGTAAATCTTCATCTAAAGAAGTAGATTTTAATCTATCTACTCCGTATTCAGATAAAAATATAGCCTTATTAGGCCATTTGCTTCTTAATGTAGAAATAACACTCTGTGCTGTACCTTGAAAAGAGTAATGATTGTGCATAATTAGATCTGTATTGGTATTGGGATCTGTATTAGGGTTAGCCTCTTTTCTTGCCCCTGTATTACTAACACATGTAACCAACCTGTGAGCATCTATCTCTCTCACATAATTCATCATCATAGTAGCATAAGTATTGTGACCTGTAAGCTCATTACCTACACTCCACCCTATTATACTTGGGCTGTTGCTATCTCTCTCTACCATTTCCTTAACCCAAGATTTTATTAATGGATAATTTGGTGCTGTAAATTCTGAATTATCTAAATCTCGTACGTTAACTTCTTCAAACAATAAAATTCCTTCTTCGTCACAACGTTCTATCAGTTTTCTATTTTGCGTTCCGTGCATAATTCGCATAAAATTTGCACCCGCATTTTTCATTAAATCTACATCCGTGTTAATAATTTCTTGTGGTTCTGACGATCCCCAATATCTATGATCACTAACCCTATTGTAACCAGCTAAACGTACAGCTTCACCGTTTAGAATTAAGCTTTTATTTGTTAACTCTATTTTTCTAATACCAAACCTATCGTTTACAGTATGTACTTTTATACCATTATCTAAAAGAGTATGTTGCATTTTGTACAAGTAAGGCCTATCAAAATGCCAAAGCTTAACATCTTTAGCCTTTAAAGAACTCTTTAAAACTAGTTCCTTAGTAGAGTTTGCTTTAACGGTTACTTTTTTTGTTATTTCTTGCAGTTGTTTATCTCTATATATGTTGGTTTTAAAATCTAAAACTTTATCTACAGCACCACTATTTTCTATTCTAATTTTTAACTCTAAACTTGCTGTTCCTTTTTCTAAATCTGGATCTGCATGTATATAATTATGTGTAATACGTACATCATTATTTTTTACCAAAGTAACATCTCTAATAATACCACCCCAGTTCCAGGTAGCACCAACTAATGCATTATTATTTGTTTCTACAGCTAAAACGTTAGGTTTGTTTAGCTCTATATTTTTAGTAACATCTATTTCAAACGGAGTAAAACCTCCTTGGTGTTCTCCTATAAATTTACCGTTGAGGTACACTTTTGCTATATGGTAAACACCATCAAACTTTAGTCTAATTTTTTCGTTTTTATCTAGTGTCCATTTATCAGGAGTTGTAAATGTTTTTCTGTACCAAGCTTTTCCTGTGTAGTTAGAAAAATCGTTAATCATTCCGTAATGTCCTGGTACTTTTAAATTGTACCAATCTGTATCATCATAATTATTTAAATAAACAGTTTTCTTTTCTTTCTCTGCTTTAATTATTTTTTCTTTAGATACTGGCCTAAAAAGAACAGCATCTGCTGAGACTGATACACCATATACATCTGAGGTAATTTCTACACTATTTTCTTTGTCTTTTTCAAAAGTAAAAATACCTAAGCTTAACCACTCGTCACAACGATTACGCTGATTAAAATACTGTGTATCTATACCATTAGCGTGTTGTATATTAACTTTAGTATTTACATTGCTAGCAAACGGAAAACGCACAAATGCTTCATAATAACCAGATGCGGGTAAATTTGGAGTGTAAGTTACACTAGACTTATCTGTATTATCCTTATAAAAATGTTTTAAGTAGTTATCCTTATAAAAGCCAGAACCTCTTTCTTCTACATTAGTAGTTGTCCATTTTCCTTTTACTTTTATTTGATTGGCATTTAGATTGTCTACAATAACATCTGTACTGCCGGCTTTTATGTTATTGTAATTAGAACCTTCTCCATAAATAGCATTAAACTTCCAGTTGCCATTTAAAGTCATTATTTGTTCTGATTTGTTATTCTTCATTTTTTCTTGAGAAAACCCAAGAGCCATAAACAACAACACAATAATAAATAGCTTATTTTTTATAATTACATACATAAAATTTCAAATATTGAAGCTGGTACATCTTTAGAAGGATGCATTACTTCTATTACTAATTCTGTTATTTTTATAGGACTTTTAAAGTGTATGGAATTTATGGTTTGATAGTTATTTTTTTTATCTGCCAACACTTTACCATTTTGATCTTTAATTTTATAATTACGTACACAAAAAGGAATTACATCTTCTGGGTGCCCCATTAATGTAGACTCCATTGGATGATCATAATCTGTATCAAAAAAGAGCTTAATTTCTTTAATCTCTACCTCTTTACCCCAATTAATGTTTATTGTAGGTTTGTTGTCTTTTAAACTAGCAACCCAAGCATTCGTACCTCCCCAAGGCCTAACGTAACCATTACTGCAATTTTCTACATTAAAAGCCTTAATAGCTGGGGAAATTGTCATTGCTATATTTTTACCCTCTGGTCTACGCTGAGGTATCCAAAACTCAAACGTATCTACACCTAAATCTAATGGTGGTGTTTGCTTACCCGTATTAGAAACTGCTTTATTTGTACCATTAAAAACAGATAGTACGCCCGTAAATCTTTTGTTACTATTCTTTAGACTTATTTTATCATTCTTTAAAAAAGTTACAAATGCATATTGATTTACTTTAAAAGTAGATTTGAAAGAAATTGTTACTTTTTGTTCCCCTTTTTTAAGCTGAAATTTATGCGTTTCTAAAATTAAATCTGGAGTATAATTTTTTATATTTTCTGATGAACGAAGTTGTACTTCTAAAACTGTATCTTCTTTTGCATTTACTTCTACAACAAACTCATAAGCTGTATTTGCTTGTAAAGGCAATAATTGTGCTGCTGCTGTTTTTAAACTTAACCATTCACCATCAAACAAAATAGTGTTTAATTCTAATACAGATGAAGCTGTTACTTTTGCAGAGTTTACTAAATTACTGTTCTTTTCTAGTGGAATATTAGGTATACTTTGTCCGGCAATATTTAATTTATTCTGTAGTACTTTTAAATAATTATCTTCTAAAATATGTTTAGGAAGTATATTGTTAGTAACACACATATGCGCTGCCATACCTACTGCTTGTGCACAAAAACCTGTTGTTGCCATTACACGTGTAGAACCAAAAGCAACGTGACTAGCACTAATTATTCTGCCTGCAAAAAAAAGATTTTCAATTTCATTACCAATAAAAGAACGATACGGAATTTGATAAATACCCTTAGAGTGCCATTGTGTACAACCAGATAATTTACTGTAAATACCATCTGCTGGATGCAAATCTATTGCCCAACCACCAAAAGCAATAGCATCATAAAACGTTTTTTGTTGTATTACATCTTGCTGTTTTAGCATATACATACCTTTAAAACGACGACTTTCTCGTTTGCCAGGTACAGTCCCTACCCATTCTAATGTATGGTTTTCTACACCATCAAACTCACCCGAATTTTTAATAAAATCCCAAACACCATATATTACTTTCCAAAGTTCATATTTTATTTCCTCTGTGTCATAAATTGTATCTTTTCTTCCTCCATACTCAAACCACCAAAAACGACAACCTTTATCATCTTTACCTATTGCTTTATACCTTGGAATTTCTGTAATGTCTTTTAATGCAAAAGCTGGTGGTTTATAAGTTACAGGGAAATTTTCTTGCTTACTATAAAAGTACATTGAGTGTCCTAATAACTCCCCATAAGAAGTGTCTGGCGCAAATAATTCTCCAAATTCTTCTTTGGTTTCTGCTCCCATTCTAAATGGTGCACCTGCTTTAAAAGCAACAATACCGTCACCGGATGCATCACAAAATAAAGGCGCACCAATTATATATGTTATTGAGTTTTGACTACAAAATCCTATTACACTATCTATTTTTTTTTCGTTTAACTTTTTAATGTCATAAATGCTGGTATTTAATAAAAGCGTAATATTATCTTCAACTAGTACTTTTTCTAGTAAAATGGTATCAAAAATAACAGCATTACCTTCTTTATTTCTGTATAAATTCTCAACAAGAATTTCATCTATAACTCCACCTTCTCTTGCCCATCTGTTGTTATTACCCATATGAGAAGTTGCACCTAAAATCCAAAGTCTAATTTCTGATGAGGCATTACCTCCCAAAACAGGCCTGTCTTGTACTAATATTGTTTTAGTTCCTTGCCTTGCTGCTGTAATTGCAGCGCAAACACCAGCTATACCTCCACCAACTATAACAAAATCTGTATTTAGCTTAATAGTTTTATTGTCTCTTTTTTGCGGACTATAATTTTCTACCAACATAACAAATACTACTATTTAAGATTTTTATAAATAATTAAAATTCCAAGAATACCAACCAAAAGTCCAATTGTACCAACAAAAAAAGCTCCTGTTGCTGCTAAAAACGATAAGGTTAAAATAATTAAGCCTGTTAAAGCAATTCCTATACCTATTACACGAGCTCCTTTTTTATTTTGAGTACTTGTACTATCTGTTTCTGTGGTAGTTTTTAATTCTATTAAAGCTTTATATTCTTGGTATTTTAAATTTTCTACAGGTTTTAACATAAAGTATATTTCATATGCAATTAATAAAATTATTGGTACGGCAACACCTAGTAGCATTTCTAATGCTCTGTCTAATTTTAAATTGAATAATAAGGGTGAAAAAAACTTGAAAAATACATTTATAAAAAGTGAAATTATTGTAACAGATAAAACAGTAAACCCTGTTTGATTTTTTGAGAACAAAGCCCAAATAGGAGGTAAAAACATAGCACCTCCCGTTAGAGCGGCTAAAGACATAACTACCTCTACAATACCTCCAAAATACGGAACCATCAAGGCTATAATTATAGTAATGACCCCAAGTAAAACTGTAGCCAACTTACCAATTTTTACTAATTTACGCTCTGGTGTATTAGGTTTAAAATGCTTGTAAATATCATTAGTTAATACTCCTGCAGATATATTTAAGGTTGTGTTTACAGAACTAGATGTTGCAAAAATCATTCCCCCTAACATTAACCCTAACATACCTACTGGCAAAACTTCTTTGCACATTAGCAAATAAGCACCTTCATTTTCTAAACCATTTAAATTAGGGTTTAACACGCGGTAAACCATAGGCGGCAACATCCAAATTAACGGACAAACAGCATATAAAACGCCAAATAACCAACCTACTTTTTTTGCGTCTTTAGGAGTAGAAACACTTGTATAGCGCTGAACATAAGCCCAGTTACCTGCTATAAAAAACAAATTATACAATCCAAACGCTACTAAAAACAACGGAGAGTACTCAGTGTTAACAAACTGAAAAAAAGTATCAGGAGCTTTAGATATAAAAGCATCTATACCTCCTATTTTATCAAAAGAAAGAGGTACAACAATTAGTACAACTGCCGTTAAAACCACAAACTGCAACACATCTGTAACTATTACCGCCCATAAACCACCCACGGTGGTGTATATTAAAATTAAAATACCTAAACCTACAATACTGGCTACTATGGGTGTTCCTGTAGAAACTTCTACAATTTTAGCAACAGGGTATAAAAAA
Organism: Cellulophaga sp. RHA19; assembly: GCF_002813425.1. Taxonomy (NCBI): domain Bacteria; kingdom Pseudomonadati; phylum Bacteroidota; class Flavobacteriia; order Flavobacteriales; family Flavobacteriaceae; genus Cellulophaga; species Cellulophaga sp. RHA19. The sequence goes on along the minus strand of NZ_PHUL01000001.1, from coordinate 1,960,397 downwards.
GCTCCCATTGTAAAAATAGATATTAGTAAAAACAAGTAAGTGTATGTACGTTGTGTTTTATAACCTAACCTGTCTGTAATAAACTGTGCTGCAGTTATAGCTTTTGTTTTTTGCCATTTTGGTGCTATAACAAAACCTATTATTAAACCAGATATACACATTGTCCACTGTATAGAAATTGCTACCCAACCACTACTATATGCTATGGCTCCCCATACAACAAATGTACCCGCAGAAAAGAAACTCATAAATAAAGACAAGCCACTCATCCACCAAGGTAAAGCACCGCCTGCAGAAAAATAAGACTTCATATTTTTACCTGTTTTAGAAAAACTCATTCCGCAGATAAAAATTAACAAGACAAATATAAATATGACAGATACGTCTGTAATTCCCATAAAAAAAATTAAAGTTGAATGTCAATTTATGACAAATATTACTACAAAAATTATCTATGTTAATTTATAGCCATCGGAAACGCTCTCGGGAGCATTATTTTTTTCGGAAACGTTTCCGAATTTGCCGAAAACTTTTATTTATATTAATATTACTGTATGAAGCATATAACAATAAAAGATGTTGCTAAAAAGCTAAATGTATCTATATCTACGGTTTCTAGAGCTTTTAATAATAAGTATGATATTAATGAGGAGACTAAACAAAGAATATTACAAACTGCCAATGAACTTGGATACAAGCCCAATCCTATAGCTAAAAAATTAAGTCAGCAGCGATCCTTTACTGTAGGCATTATAGTTCCTGAGTTTAGTAATAATTTTTTTCCTGAAGTAATGTTGGGTGCTCAGGAAGTATTGTTAAAAGAAGGGTATCAGGCATTAATAATGCAGTCTAACCATTCTTGGGAGGTTGAAAAGAAAAATGTAGAAACACTGGTTAATAATATGGTTGATGGTTTAATAATTTCATTAACATCAGAAAATAAAAATAATGCCTATTACAACAATTTAATAAAACAAAATATACCTATTGTATTCTTTAATCGTACTGTAGATCAAATTAAAGCATCTAAAGTTTTATTTGATGATTATAAATGGGCAATGTTTGCAACAGAACACTTAATAGTACAAGGGTACAAAAACATTATACATTTAGAAGGAGACAAAAACCTTACGTTAACTAAAAACCGATTAAGAGGCTTTACAGATGCACATAAAAAGTATAAACTTGCTGTTGGTAAAATTATTCCCTGCGGATTTAAAATGGAAGATGGTGAGCGTGTTGCCCAAGAAATAATTGATAATAATGAGGTTCCAAGAGCTATTTTTGCTGCTAATGATTCTTCTGCTGTTGGCGCAATTAGTGTTTTTAAAAAAAATGGATATTCTATTCCTAAAGACATTGCCATTGTTGGTTTTACAGAATCAAATCTTGCAAAACATACAACACCAACACTAACGTCTGTAGAACAACCTACTAATGATATTGGACAAACTGCAGCTAAGTTATTACTAGAGCAAATAAATACTAAGGGATTATTTGTGCCACAAACTATTGTCTTAAACGGAAGACTAAATATTAGAGACTCGTCTGTTAAAATTATTTGATAAGAAAAAGCCTTAGAATACTCTAAAGCTTTTAATTTATAATCATTTTATAACTTTTATTGTCTTATAATTAGTGAGTCTTTTATTGTAATACCTTCTTTAGGTGCATTATATTCAGATTCGTGTAAATTAAAAACAGGCAATACTTTATTTAATTTATCTCTTTCTAATCTGTGTTCAGGAGATACTAAACTCCATTCTTTTATTTTTTTAAAACTGATTAAATCTTTAGGATTACTACTAACATCCCACCAAGTATTATTACCATCTTTTAATACTAGATTGCCTCGTATAATTTGCTTTTCTTTATGGTAACCATATATCCATTCCCTATGGTTTGGTTTCTCTGTTGTTAAAAAAGGCAATAAACTTTCTCCGTTTACCTCATAACTATCAGGAATTTTAACGTTTGCTATATCTGCAATTGTTGGTAACATATCAGACATATTTACCAATACATTTTGCAAACCTTTTTTAGTCATATTTAATCCTGGTGCGTATATAATAAGTGGCACGTGTGTTCCTTTTTGCGATACAGGGCTAGATTTACCGTAGCCACTTGTACCATTGTCTGCACAGAAAATAAAAATAGTATTATTCTCTATTCCCATTTCTTTCAATTTTTTCATATACAACCAAACTTGGTAGTCTAAGTAATTAATATGGTTATGTATACCATCTTCTGTAATTGTTCCATGAGTATTATAAACACCATTGTCTCCTGTAACATAAGGTTTTATTTTACTATATTTTTTACCATCCCAATTTACAATTGGTGTACCTGGCCACTTATTACCTTCTTCTGGGTTTAAAAAATCCATTGCATCATGACCTAAATGACTTGTATGATAAATAAAAAAAGGCTTATCCTCTTTTTGCTTACGTTCCATAAAATCAAAAATGAAATTTAATTCTACATCTGGGCCAAAAGTATTTAACCCAAAAGTATCTTTAGCTGCTTTGTTATTAGGCCACCATTCTAAAGCTTTAGATGCTCTAGGATGATTTAATAATTGTACGTGTGGTTTCCAGTACCAACCAGATTGTACATAAGAGGAAACCTCTTTTCCTGTATCTGCGTTAAATATTTTTTTTGTACCATTTACTTTTTTTGTTTCTAGCCTAAAATCTGTAGTGTGTATTGCCTTATTATAAGACCCTTCGCCTGGTGTAAAACAGCCTTCATCAAACTTAAAACCTTCTGTTTTCATTTGTGTTTTGCCTGCCCAATAAGTGGCATATCCTCCTTTTTTAGCTACAACTTCTAAACTATAAGGAGAACTATCATATAAATTCCAACTTCCTTTTCTGTCTGGTGCCTTTCCTTTATCACTATTATGCCACCATTTGTGTCTATGAGCATATCTGCCTGTCATCATCATAGCTCTACTGGGAGAACAAATTGTGGCTGCCCAAGCTGTTTTTACGTAAACACCTTTTTTAGCTAATTTATTTAAAACAGGAGTTTTTGCCCTGTACTTTTTATCTGATGTATCTCCTCCTTTTAAATTTCCTCCCTTAGGTAAACTCCATACTGTTGACCCATAAATAGGTAATTCTCTGGCACTAATATCATCTGCGTAAAGCAAAATAATGTTAGGCTTATTTTGAGCTATACTGTTATTTACAAAAGTAAATAAGCATAATATAGATAGACTTTTTAATACGTTTGCTTTCATAGTTTTATTTTATTAACCAAGGTTCTTTACTGTTATTTAAGTATGTTATAAACCAACCTGAACCCCAACCTGCACTCCAAAGAACATTTTCATTATAAGGGTCTGGCTTAACATCTACCATTTTATTAGGTTGCCCTAAGCCTTTGTTTATTTTTTTCCAACTATTAGCGCCATCCTCAGACAAATAAATTCCTGGGTTTTTAAAATTATCAATTAAATTATTTGCTTGTCCGGCAACACTAATTACTATAATATCTTCATTTACAGGAGACGTTTCTACCTGCCAAACAAAAGGAGCTTTAAATATCTTTAACCAACTTTTACCGTTATTCTTAGACATCCAAACACCACCTTCTTCATAACTTCCAGAGCGTCTTCCGGCAGCTATATATATGTTATGGCTATTACGATCTATAAAAACATTATTTACAGCTTTTATTTGTGACGGAATTTTATGTTTTTCCCAACTACTTCCTCTATTTTTAGATATATACAAACCACCATTATCATCATTACAAGCAGCATATAAAATATTAGAATTTATAGGATCCATTTTTATTCTACGTACACTAGCATTTTTATGAAAACCATTATTGCTTAATTCCCAAGTATAACCGCCATCAAAAGAACGATAAAAACCATACCCACCTTTAGTGAGCTTGGGTGCTTTACTTCCAACCTCTGAAATTGGTTTTTTAATTGCACAGAAATACATATTCTCTGGAGTTACAGGATCTATAGTTAAGGAGTATTGCATTGCCAAGCCCTCCCATGAATTGTTATCTGCATCAAAAATTGTGGCTATATTTTTCCAAGTTTTACCACCATCATTTGTTCTTCTTAATTTACCTCTATGCTCTTGCCTCCAAGCTAATGAGTAAATTATATTTGTATTTTGGGGGTGTACAGCCATTGTAGATGTAGAGTGTTGACCATGCATTCCATTATGGTCATGAACTTGCCCGTCTATTTGTTCTACAGCTACAGCCTGTTTGTTTGGCCAATTACCTAAAGTTGTGGTTTGCCATAAACCGTGTTCACCACTTGCTAGTAATCTTCTGTTTGGTATTCCTGTTTCTAACAACATAAATCTTCCCGGTAAATTACTATCTCCACGTCCTATCCATTTATTACTTCCTTTAGATGTCTCATAATCATCAATCTGTTGCCAAGTTTTGCCGCTATCTACAGATTTTAGTGTCTGTTGGTCTATACCTATAAAAACTTCTCCTTTATTATTAATTGCCAACATACGGTTGCCCGAAATTTCTGCATGGTTATTCATATATCTTTGCAGGTGTGCAAATGTTACATTTGCACCCATAGGGTTGTTTCTACTTTGCCAATATGCTGTATCTTTTTTTGACAACCAGTAAGTTCCTTCTCTTGCACAAGCAAACCAAGTTTTACCTCCGTCTTCAGTTTTCCAAAGGTCTCCTGCCCCAAAAGATTTATCATGCTTTTTATTAAAAGAAACATAAATTTCATTTTTATTTAAAGGATTAACAACTAACCTATTAAACACAGGTAAAATTTTATTAGGCAAAACTGTAAATTTAGATTTAGCCTCATTTTTTGTGATACCAAACCAAAAACCAATTGTTTTATAATACCTGTCTATTTCTGCAGAAAATTGTATTTTATTTAAATTGATTTCTAAATTACCTGTACAATTAATCCAAGACGCGCCATTATCTAAACTTTTATATACACCACCTTTAGAGGTTACAGATTTTCCGTCTTTTTTATATTCTGTTTGTGTTACTAAATACAAAATAAACTCTCCTGTTTTTGTATTGTAATAAGATGTTAGGTCTCTTGGTAAGTTGTTTGGTAGTCCTTTGTCACTTAAATGCCAGTTAGCACCACTGTCATTAGTTATATAAACTCCATAATTGGTGGCAATAAAAATATTTTTTGTGTTTTTAGGGTTATATATAATACGGGCTACATCTAAATCTTTATTAATGTTTGTTGCTATTTTAGACCAAGATTTTCCCCCGTCTTTAGTTTTTAAAACATAGCCATAACTTGCCCTAGAGCTAATTTTTCCGTGCGGATTTTTTAAACTTCTATGGTTTTCTTTTACATTCCAAAAGTCTCCCGCTCCAATTAGCCATTCATTATCATTATTAGGATTAATAGCAATTTTTGTATGTGCATTACTAACATGCTTACTGTTTGTACGCGGAATAGTATAAATTATTTTCCAACTTTTACCTCTGTCATTAGAAATATAAACTCCACCGGCACGCTCTATTGCTACTCCAAAATTTGGGTTTTGTCTAGAGAAAACAATATCATGTACACGTTCCATATCTAACCCATTACCATCAGAATCTTTAATTGTATGCCAAGATTTTCCTGCATTCCACGTACCATAACTTACGTGCATATCTGGTGCCATAAACATAGTATTGGTATCTGTTGGGTGTATCCAAAACTCCTCGTTATAACCAGACATTCCTGGTCCAAAGTTATTCCATGTGATTAACGAATCTGAGTTTATCTTTTCTGTCTTAATTTTTTCAAAAAAATAATCTCTATTTTTCTTATTCTGACTACATCCCGTAGAAACAATTAAAATAGACACTAATAATAAAATGTTAGTTTTCATAAAGAGTAAGATTAAGTTTTTTTCAAATCTATACAAGTTAATTACCCTTTAACAACACATATGTTTTTACTACTACAACATATAAACAACTAGACAATTTACCATACTACCTATTTAAACTATTTTAAAACAACCAAAACCATTTATGGTAGTATTATAGTAGTCTCTTCCCCTTATTTCTCCTCTGATTTGATACTTTTATTTCAGAAAAATAAAATAAAAAATGAAACACCTTTTCCTTCTTTTTTATCTTGGTTTTAGTTTATCTATATATGCTAACGAGTATAATGTTATGAATTATGGAGCAAAAGCCAATGGCACAACCTTAGATACAAAAGCCGTACAAAAAGCTATTGATTTATGCTCTAAACAAGGTGGCGGAAAAGTTATAATTCCTGCTGGTAAAACAGTACTTATTGGCACTATATATTTAAAAGATAATGTAACACTTTATCTGCAAAATGGCGCTGTACTTTTAGGCAGTCCAGATTACAAAGACTATACAACAGATACCCACAAAAATACTTATAAGAATGAACCTCATATGGACAGGTGTTTAATTTTTGCTGATGGAATAAACTCTTTTTCTATAGAAGGTAATGGAACAATTAATGGCAACGGTTTTCCTAACAATTTTACAAAAGAAAAAGGCGGTAGACCTATGATGTTACGCTTTCTTAATTGTAATAATATTAAAATTAAAGATGTAACGCTTATAAACTCTGCTTCTTGGACTTCTGCTTGGTTATATTGTAATGAAATTGTTGTAGACGGTATTAAAATTACAAGTAGAGTTAACCACAACGGAGATGGTTTAGATTTTGATGGTTGTACCAACGTACGTGTTTCTAATTCTTCTTTTAATACTAGTGATGACTCTATTTGTTTGCAAACATCTAGACCAGATAAACCTTGTAAAGACATTGTAATTAACAATTGCGTATTTACTAGTAAATGGGCAGCTATGCGCATTGGGTTAGCTTCTAGAGGAGATTTTGAGTCCGTTACTGTAAGCAATTGTACGTTTCATGACATACAAGATTCTGGACTAAAAATACAAATGAATGAGGGTGGTGAAATGAAAAACATGATTTTTTCTAACATTGTCATGAAAAACGTTCCTAGACCTATTTTTATGACTTTCTGCCAACAAAGAGCTGGTACAGATACTCCTATGAAAATGCTTCCTATGAAGGCTATGCATTCTTTCTCTTTCAATAATTTTATTATCGATAATAAAGATGTAGATAAAAACTCTGCTATTTTTTTAACTGGTATGCCTAAAAATTACATTACAGACATACAGTTAAACAATATACAAATGACAGTTTCTGGTGGTGGAAATAAAACAGACGCTAATAGAACAGATATTAAAGAGTATACTTTAGAAACCTTAGGCAATTGGTGGCCAGAATTTAGTCTAGTTGGCACATTACCTGCTTCTGGTATTTATGCCAGACATATTAATGGTTTGTTTATAAACAACTTTTATTTACATACTGTTTTAGATGATAAAAGACCTGCTGTTGTTTTAAATGATGTTCTACATTTTAATAGCAATTCTATTTTTTTAAACCGAAAAAAACAAACTATCAAAGACAATTAACTTAGGACTTAGTGCCCCTACAGAACTATCTGTAATATATTCAAAAAACAAGTGCTTAAACCAAAAATAAAACCTTAAACTAACTTAAATGAAATCTATTTTACGTGTAACTAAAAAAATTACATTACTACTAATTTTTATTTGTGTTGGGCAATCTTTTGCTCAAAAAACTCCGTTTTTTAAAGAAGGACAAGATCCCAAACCTAACCATAAAAAATGGAAATTGGTAAAAAACATGTCTGATGAATTTAACGGCAAAAAAGTAAATGAGAGTAAATGGCAAATATCTGGTCAAGGATGGATTGGCCGTGCTCCAGGATTATTTTTAGCCGATAATATTAAGGTTAAAGATGGTAGCTTACAAATTACAACCACTATGTTAGATAAGCCCGTTACTAAAAATGGTAAAGTATACACCCATGGCGGTGGTTATGTTGGTTCTAGAAACGCAATGAAATACGGCTTTTACGAATGTAAAATGAAAGCCAACAAAACCTTTATGTCTTCTACTTTTTGGTTGATAAATGAATCTAGAGAACAAAATGGTTGTGATAAAAGGGTTACAGAACTAGACATACAAGAAACTGTGGGTCAAATTATAAACAAAGCAGAATGGATGAAACATTTTGATGAAGCAATGAACTCTAACACACATAGTAGAAACATACCGGAAGGTTGTAACTTTGTAAAAGGCTCTGTAAAATCTAAAGGTAGTATTAACGGCAAAACATATGATGATTTTCATGTATACGGAGTGTGGTGGAAATCTAAAGATGAAATTTTATTTTTTATAGATGGTAATTTTGTCTCTAAAGTAAAGCCTGCAGCAGATTTTAATATAGATATGTATTTAAGAATGGTTGTAGAAACGTATGACTGGAATCCGGTTCCTGAAGATGGAGGAATGAACGGTTCTAAAGAAGAAAGAACTACTACCTACAACTGGGTAAGAACTTGGAAATTAATAGACACTAAATAATATGTATAAACTACTATTACATACTATAAAAATAGTACTAACTGTTAGTATTACTGCACTTACTTTTTCGGTTACGGCACAAACCAAAGTTTACGATGTTACAAAATTTGGAGCAAAAGGAGATAGTATAACTGTAAATACAAAAGCACTACAAAAGGCTATAGATAAATGCTCAAAAAAAGGAGGCGGAATTGTACATATTGCTAACGGCGTTTTTATTAGTGGTACAATTATTTTAAAAAATAACGTAATTCTTAACATTAGCAAAAACGCAAAGTTAATTGGTAGCAACAACCCTTTAGACTATAAAAGCATAGATACATTTACAGATGCCGTTGGCCAAGAAAGAGGAACTTGCTTAATTGGTGCAGTAGATGCTACAAATATTGGTATTACAGGTAGCGGAATTATAGACGGCAATGGCGCTTCTTTTTTAGCTAAAAACTTAGCTTTAAAAAAGAAAGAACTTGGCATTATAGATGTAAAATTTGGAACTAATCGTCCATTTTTACTACGGTTCGTAAGATCGTCCCAAATTACATTAAAAGATATTTACCTAAAGCAAGCTGCTGCTTGGGCTTGCCATTTTTATCAATCAGAAAACATAACAGTAGACCATATAAATATTTATAATCACGCTAATAAAAATAATGATGGTATAGATTTAGACTCTAGTAACAGTGTTGAAATAAAAAATTGCACTATAAATTCTGGTGACGATGCCATTTGTATTAAAGCAACAAGCACGTTACCTACACACAATGTTAAAGTAAGTAATTGTACTTTAAAGAGTGATTGGGGAGCAATAAAATTTGGCACAGAATCTATGGGAGATTTTTACAATATAGCTATTAGCAATTGTAAAATATATGATACTAAAGGTGGTGGTATAAAAATACTTAGCGTAGATGGTGCCAACATATATAATATAATTATAGACAGTATAAAAATGACCAATGTAGATATGCCAATTTTTATGCGTTTAGGTGAGCGCCTAAATACATATAGATACGCTAAAAAAAGAACTGTGGGTTCTATTAAAGATATTCTTATTTCTAATATAAATGCAACTAGTAGAAATTTAAAACAATCTAGAGTGTCACCGCCTTCTGGAATTTTTATAACGGGTACTCCAAATCATAAAATAACATCTTTACAACTACAAAACATTTCAATTAACTTACCTGGCGGTGGTTCTAAAGAAGATAAATTAATAGAGGTACCAGAAGATGAAAAAAGATATCCGGAATTCAACTTCTTTAATGTTTTACCTGCCTATGGTTTATATGCCAGACATATTAGTGAGTTAAAAACAACCAATGTTAGTTTTAAGCTTACAAATAAGGATTACAGAAACGAATCTTTAATAATAGAATAGCTTTAAATATGAAAAACTATAGTACACTATTAATTATAGGCTACATACTTATAACAGTAAATACCGTATGTGCGCAAAATTTTCCTTTTATATTACCTAAGGAAAAACCTAAACAACCGTTAAGCACTGCTATGCAACGTAATTACGATAATTACTTAGCGCCAAGACCAGAGGATAATGAGCTGTATACTCAGTTTAAATATACTAAAGTAGAAGGTTTAGATTATAGTAATGATGACGGTACAGTTAGCCGTAGAGATCCGTCTAAAATTATTTTTGAAAACGGAAAATACTATGTTTGGTATACACACAGAAAAACCGAAACACCTCCTAAAGGAGCTAAACAAGCTACAGAAACAATACCTTCTGCAGATTGGGATTTATCTGAAATTTGGTATGCTACCAGCTTAGATGGGTTTAACTGGGAAGAGCAAGGTGTTGCTATACCTAGACCTCCAAAACAAGAGTTGGGTCATAGGTCTGTGAGCACTGCAGATATTTTAAAATGGAAAGATAAATACTATATGTATTATCAAGGTTTTAGTGAAGCAAGTGGTTTACGAGGAGATGATTGTCCTGTATTAATGTCGTATGCAGATTCTCCTGATGGGCCTTGGACGGCAGCTAACAAAATTGTAATTCCCAACGGTCCAAAAGATACTTGGGATCAATTCTCTATTCATGATCCTTACCCTTTGGTTTATAAAGATAAAATATACCTGTATTACAAATCGGACTTTGATGGTGATCCAAACTTAATAAGAATGCAAGGTTTAGCCACAGCAGACTCTCCTTTTGGTCCCTTTACAAAAAGTAAACTAAACCCTGTGCTAACATCTGGCCATGAAACTACTATGTTTCCTTTTAAAGATGGTATTGCAGCATTAACTATTAGAGACGGTAATGAGCATAATACGGTGCAATTTGCAAAAGATGGGGTTAATTTTAAAATTGCTTCTATGGTAGAAATGATGCCGGCTGCAGCAGGACCTTATGTACCTGATGCTTTTACTAATACTAAAAATGGTGTTGGCATAACTTGGGGATTATCTCATTTTACTAATGCCACTACATGGGATAAAAACCATGCTATTTTAGTGCGTTTTGACTGTGATTTGAGTCGGGCAATTAACGATCCTGAAATGAAAAAACACCACGTTTACCATAGACCAGAGGTGTACTTTAAACAAGCCTTAAGTAAAAACCAAAAAGAGCGCATTCTTAAAGAGAATAAAAAATTAACACAACAATGAAATGATGAATTTAAAATATATTCTTCTACTCGTAACCATTTTATATCTAAACAATAGCTATTGTCAACCTAAAAAAGACAAACCCAATGTACTAATAATTTATACAGATGATCATAGGTACTCTGGCGTACATACATTAGGTGGTGCAAATGTACAAACACCAAATATAGACGCTTTAGCAAAGGACGGCGTAGCTTTTGAAAACACATATTTAATGGGAGCTTTTACAGGTGCTACTTGCGTTGCTAGTAGAGCAATGTTATTAACTGGCACCAACTTATTTCAGTTACAAGGTGCAGGACATAACATACCTGTAGCAAATAAAACCATTGGAGAAGCGCTTAAAAATGAAGGCTACAATACACATATCATAGGAAAGTGGCATCAAGATGGAAACTCCTTAAAGCGTAGTTTTAATTCTGGTGATAAAATAATGGGAAAAGGAGTTTACTTAGTAGATCAATTTAGAATGCCTTTTTACGATTGGGATAAGGCTGGAGAATTTAAACCTAAAGATGCTTATTTATTGGTATATGATGCGAACGGAAAAATTGTTAAACAAGCAATTTCTAAGGATGAAAAAAGGGGACCTACTGCTACCGAAAAAAATGGTCCGCATACCTCTGAAGTTTTTGCTAATGAAGCCAGCAAATATTTTAAAAATTACAAAAATAAAAAACCCTTTTTTATGTACTTAGCTTTTCACGCACCACATGATCCGCGCCAAGCACCACAAGAGTACAAAAACAAATATAATGTAGATAAAATAGAACTACCTCCTTCTTATATGGCGCAACATCCTTTTGACAACGGACATATGTTTTTACGCGATGAAGAGTTGGCTCCCTGGCCTAGAACGCCACAAATTTCAAAACAAGAATTAGCAGATTATTATGCTATTATTACCCATCTAGATGCCCAAATAGGAAAAGTGATTGCTGCATTAAAAGAAAGCGGACAGTATGAGAATACTTTAATTGTTTTTTCTGGAGATAGTGGTTTAGCTGTTGGCAACCACGGCTTAATGGGCAAACAAAATGTTTATGATGAAGATGGCATACATGTACCATTACTATTTTCTGGCAATCTTATAAAAAACAAAGGAGCTCGTTTCAAGGCCTTCACCTATATACATGATATTTTCCCTACTATTTGCAATTTCACCAATACTACCATTCCAAGTTCTGTCTCTGGTAAAAGTTTACTACCTATAATTACTAATGAAAAAGCTCAAGTCCGCAATTATACCTATCACGCATACAAGCAGTTTCAAAGAGCTTATAGAAAAGGTGATTTTAAACTAATTGAATATGTAAGAGCTAAAGATATAAATAAAAAAGATGGGGAATTTGTTGCTGGTTCTAGAGTTACGCAACTCTTTAAAATTACAACAGACCCTTGGGAAACCCAAGATTTATCATTTTTTCCAGAGTACAAAAATCTTTTAACTCAAATGAGGTTAGAAATAAAGATTAAAGCAGAAGAACTAGGTGATAAAAAAGAGAATGTTAACGGAGAAAAGTACGACTTCTGGGATTATTATTAGCCGTAATAAATCATAAAAAAGCCCAAACAATTAATTACTTGTTTGGGCTTTTTTTGGTATAAATATCTATTAAATTTTAGTTTTCTCTCCAGAGTCTCTGTACTTATTATAAGTCGTAAAAAGCTTTTTTACTTTAGATGCATATTTAGGTGCATCTATTAAGTTTTGCTTTTCATTCTCCGTAATATTGGTATTTAGGTTAAATAATGCAACAGGTTTTCTAGTGCTATTAGTTTTATCTTTTTTATCAAAAGCTATAATTAATTTCCAACCGTCTTTAATAATTATTGCTTCTTTACCTGTACCAGATTGTGTTACCAAATAGGGATGTACTTTATTGTTTTTGTTGTCTCCTAATAAAATTGGCAATAAGTTAGCCGAATCTTTAACTTGATCTTCTGTTATATTTTGATTGGTTATAGCTGCCAAAGTAGCTAAAATATCTAAACCCAGTACTGGTATATTAGACACAGATTTTTCTTTTATAAAACCTGGCCACGATGCTATAAAAGGAACTCTATGTCCGCCTTCATATGCCTGGTTTTTTCCTCCTCTGTAAATATCGTTGGATTTATGACCTGCCTGTATACTTTTCTTTTTTAACAAGCCTCCATTGTCTGATGTAAATACAATTACGGTATTATCATAAACACCTTTCTTTTTTAATGCCGCTACAAGCATTGCCATTTGCACATCTAACTCTTTTACCATATCTAAATGTTTAGATGGTGTTTCACCTGCAATTTTTTCTCCATTAAGTTTTTTAGTTGGTGTATGTGGTAAGTGCACAGCCAAGGAACAGTAATACATAAAAAAAGGTTTGTCTGTATCTGCGTTAGCAATATAATCTACAGCTTTATTTACTAATAACGGCCCCATATTATGTGGATCCCAATTGGTATCTCCTAAGCCTTCATCTTTATCTAAAGTAACTCCTTTTTTAGTCATATTCTCTTGTGAGATATAGCCAATTTCTGAGTTTTGTTCTAAAGGCATCCATTCTTGATTTTCATAAACTACATATGGCACGTTTTGTATACCTGCAGGAAAAGTCAAACTGTAGTCAAAACCATTATCTAAAGGCCCTTTACCTATTATTTTGCGTACATCTACATCTAGTTCTACTCTTTTTCTAGGAGACCTATAAATTTCTGTTGCGCTCCCTTTTCTTAAAAAATCCATTCCAAAACCCCATTTACCTAAAAAAGCTGTTTGGTAACCTGCGTTTTTCATTAATTTACCTAAAGTTAGCTGGTCTTCTTTTATAGGAGAGGGCTGAAAAGCTCCCCAAACTCCCCAAGGTGCATAACTACGGTAGCAGTTATTGCCCGTCATTACTGCATACCTAGAGGGTGCACATAATGCTGCAGGCGAGTGTGCATCTGTAAAAGTCATTCCGTTTTTTGCTAAATTATCTATAGCAGGTGTTTTTACTACTATTTTATTAGAATGCATTTTTCTATAATAAGAAATATCTCCTACTCCTATATCATCTGCCAAAACAACAATTATATTAGGTTGTTTTTGAGCTGAAAGCTGTATTGTAAAAACAATAACAATTGTAAAAATTAATCTTTTATACATACTTGTTTATTTTAACATTAACCAATTTAGATTTAAAATTTTGTCTGCTCCCCAAACAGATTTAAAAACAACTACAATATTCTGCATTCCAGAAACGCTTTTTAACAAATCTGTTTCTATAGTTTCCCAATTGTTCCAACCTCCTGTATATTTTACAGGAAACTCTGCAATTAAATCTCCTTTAGGATTACCTAAACGTACCTCCATAGTACCTATTCTTTGTCCGCTTGCAACACGGGCAACTATTTTTTTAGCTGTACCATTTGCAAAATCTACATTATTAAAACTTACGTTACCCATCATTTTGGTTTCTGTAACCATCCAGCCTATTGGCTCATTACCACCAACAAAGTTGGTTGTTGCTCCACTAATACTACTGTACCTGTCTACTTGTATTTTTTCCCCTATAGTCGGTGCTCCTATACCTCTTAATGTAGGTTTTACACGAGCTATGGTTCCATCTTCTTTAAATGTCATGTAATCTGCGCGCATAGATCTTAATTTATTATAACCACTAATTTCCCACCAATGGTAAAACAATATCCATTTTCCTTTGTAATTTACAATAGAATGGTGATTGGTTCCATTACCTAGATTATCCATAATTTTTCCTCTGTAAACAAATGGCCCTAAAGGATTATCACTTGTAGCATAAGCAATTGTATACCCTTCGTTTGCAAATACATGTGCAAAAGTTAAATAATACATTCCGTTTACTTTTATAGGAAAAGAACCTTCTTTATAACCTGCTGGTAAACCTTCTACTTTTATAGGTTTTGCAGCAACTTCTTTCATATTATCTTTTAAAGGTGCTACAAATAGTTTTTCTCCTCCTCCAAAATACAAATACGCTTTGCCATTATCATCTAACAATAATCCGGGATCTATCCCTTCAACATCTTTTATATACTTTTTTTCCCATTTAAAAGGGCCAGTAGGACTCTTAGATGTACCTACTCCAATACGTCTAAAAGATGATTTATCTATTGGTGCTGCAGGATAATAATAGTAATATGTATCTCCTTTTTTTATACAATCTGGAGCCCACATACCGTAAGAATTTTTCTCTCCCCAAGGAACATTATTCTGATCTAAAACAACACCATAATCTTTCCAAGTATTACCCCCTTCCAAAGAATACATATGATAATCTGGCATACAAAAATCTGGCGCTTGTACTCCTTCTTCTGGCACAATATCATGAGAAGGGTAAACGTATAATTTACCATTAAAAACACGAGCAGTTGGGTCTGCTGTAAATATATCTGTTACCAAAGGGTTTTGTGCGTAAGATATATGTATTGATGCTAAAAAACTCAGGGTTAATAGAATGTGCTTCATAATTATTTATAGTTGATTTAATTGATTTTCTGTTAGTATATAGTAGAAATAAAAGTATTGAAAGTAAACTAGAGGTTTTTATTGACTAAAACTGTTTAAGTACAGGCATTGCAACTCTACCAAAATTATTGCTTGTAAACTAGACACAAAAGCACATATGTTTTAGAAACTACTACTTATGTGTTTAACCTATTTATTGCTGTTTATAAACCTCCGGAAAGCTTGTTATTGGTGTAATTTTTAAATCTTTGTAATATACTTCTGCAGCCTCAGACTGTATTTGTATTTTTCCTTGGGTTACAGGTGTAACAATACCATTTTTTAAATAACGGGCATTTTTTACCCTGTTTACAACTTCACCGTTTACAAGATGTATACTTTCTGCCCCTAAACAATAAATTTCTAATGTATTCCATTCACCATTTGGGTTTTCGTATAAACCAGATTTACTTGCTTGACCAGACTCAAAACCAGCACCCCATTTTAATGGAACCAAATTAGCTTTAGGATTATACTCAAAAAATGAATTTCCGTTTTTTGCATACTTTTTTTCTGCAGGCACATCTCCAAAAACATCTGTTAAAGCAATAAAATCTCCACAATCTTCTTCTTGTACCTGAAACTCTAAACTAGACATCCAAACATTCCAAAAAGCCCCATGCGGACCTTTAGCATGGTATAAAATTCCACTATCTCTTTTTGTGTACAACCTAGGCTCCCACTTTTTTTCTCCCCATCTAAATTGCACGCTTAAATGGTAATTACCATAATCTTCTTTTGTTGTTAGACCACCATAAATTTCACCTGTAATTTTTAAAACAGGAATATTATTTTCTTTTATGATTGAAAACACATTTTTTGGATCGTTATTTAAACCAAGTGGTTTGCCTGTTTTTACATCTGTAAACTTCTCTACATCTAAATCTACAGATTTGTGAACAGCACCCATCCAAATTTCCCAATTAGATAAATTTTCATCAAACAAATAAATAGTTGAAGAATTAGTATTTCTAGTTACATCTGCACTTTTACAACTTAAAAACAAACACATAAAAATGCTTGTTATCAATACATAAAAAGTTACTTTTTTAAAACACTGTATCATCATACTAAAAAAACTTTTAAAATTAAAAAAGCCAAGATTATATAGTTATAAAACCTTGGCTCTCTCTTACTTCAAACAATTTAACTACATTTCTAACTCAATAACGTATGCAAAGTCACCTGGTTTTTCTTTAGGCATAATAACCTTTAAGCCACCTTCTTCTTGGCTCCACTTTATTTTTTCTTTACTACCCAATACTCTTGCATTTGTAATATTTAGATCCTTAGCATAAGTAGCTTCTTTAGCTAAAGACTCTATGGTTACAATACCATCTTTAGGCCAAGCCAATACAATAGCATAAAGCTTATTTTCTTTTGTTGTAAACCTAATATCTTTAGAGGATAAGTCTTTATTATTGCCTTCAGAGTGATGACCCTTTTTTACTTCTGTAGGTCCTTCTCCAAATGTTTTCCAATATTTGGTATCATAAATAGCTTCTCCATTTACTGCCAACCAATCTCCTATTTGTAATAATATTTCTTTTTGATCTTCTGGTATAGTACCATCTGATTTTGGACCAACATTTAATAAAAGATTACCATTTTTACTAACAATATCTACCAAATCATCTACTATCTGATTTGCTGTTTTAGACTCCCAGTTAGAAACATAACTCCATGAGTTTTTGCCTATAGAAGTATCTGTTTGCCAAGGCAATTTTCTTATACCTGGAAGTTTTCCTCGTTCTAAGTCATAAATAACAGTGCCCTCTGGAAAAGCTTCGTGCGAAAAGTTTTTGTCTTGTAACACAACTTCTTTTCCCCACTCTATTCCTTTATTATAGTAATAGGCTGCTAATTTTGGTCTTTGATCTGCAAAATCTGGAATATCTAAATAAAAATCGAACCACATAATATCTGGTTGGTAACTATCTATAATATCTTTGGTTCTTGCCCACCATATTTCTTTAAATTCTTTAGATACTGGCTCCTTTAAATTTTTACCCTTAGTAGAGTATAAATCTGCATACGCAGGATCTGTAGTATCAAAATGATCTTTTTTATTAAAAAATGACCAATTAAAAGCAAAATGAGAAGATGCACCCATAATCATCCCTTTTTGTCTTCCTGCCTTAAATAATTCCCCTAAAATATCTCTTTTAGGTCCCATATCTACAGCATTCCAACGAGTAACATTAGATTTATACATTGCAAAACCATCATGATGTTCTGCTACTGGAATTACATATTTAGCTCCAGATTTTTTAAACAAATCTATCCATTCGTTTGCATTAAAATTTTCTCCCTTGAACATAGGGATAAAGTCTTTGTAACCAAATTCTTTTTGGTCTCCCCACTCTTTTTTATGATGTAAATATACATCTGAAGGACCTTTTTGACCTGGTTTTAATTGTGCAGAAAAAGTAGCCGTATCCATATACATTTTACGAGGGTACCACTCTGATGAATATTCTGGTACAGAATAGGGTCCCCAATGAATAAAAATTCCAAATTTCTTTTCATTAAACCAAGTTGGGTCTTTGTAATTCTTTTTTATAGATTCCCAATTTGCCTCGTAAACAGGTTTTGTTTCTTGGGCTACTTCTTTCTTTTCCTTTTTGTCTGCACAAGACAAAATAGCTAAGGAAACAATAAAAAAGCTAAGTACTTTATATTTTCTATATTTCATAGTCAATAGATCTTAAAGGTTGTTCTAATTATCTATAGCGAAATTCCAATTATCCTGCTAAAAGCATTAAAACGTATGTTTTTTATAGTAGACCAAATGTCTAATTCGTAGTTTTTACACCTTTTTAAGCCTAGAAATTAGTATACAATCTGCTTCTCCTGCCCACGGAGACCTGAATTTGCCCGGTTTATCTATAATTATTTCTTTTGTAAACTCACCTGTCAATGTATTAAACCATTGTACGGTTCTACTTTCTTCTTTCTTTTTTAAAAATGCAGCATCTATGCCGTAGTTTTCTTTGTGTATATATAACAAAACAGTGCCTTTATCATCTGTTAAGTTATAACCACTACCGTTGTGCCAAGGAGTTGGTTTCATTTTATGAAACTGAAACTTACTAAACAGTTTTTGCATATGATTAAAGTATATAAACTTTGGCCTATAAAACTCTTTAGGTTGCTCAAAAGGGTTATAAATAATTACATTCCATGAGGTTCCTTGCCAGTAATACGTTGTATAAACACCTGCAAACAAACACATATAATTACGACGTAAACAGGTTTCTGCATTGGTATAGTCTCCTGTAAAAACAGTATACGGAGATTCTTCATAACCCCCGTGTTCTATATTAAATATGGGTTTGTTTTTAAATTTTGTTTTGGCCTCTAACATTTTGTTGTAAATATTGTGCGACCAATTTTGGGAAGAAATAAAATCTACCTTGTCTGGAAAATTAGAACAGTATTTATAATCATGTACAGACACCAACCTGTTGTATTTGTCATTTGCTTTTAACCTATCTATTCTTCCATGAATATAATCTTCATCTGCTCTGCCATAATACAATGCTTCTTTAGATATATCCCAAACAATATTAGGAAATGCTTGGTAGCGTTTTATCACATAATCAAAATACATATTATCTGCTGCTGTATTCATATCTGGCCAAGCAACTAGTTTATTCCATACATAAATCATTAAATGGGCTGCTATACGCTTGTCATGCATTAAACTAATTGTACGGTCTAGTTTTTTAAAAAAATCAGGGTTTAAAGATGTATAATTAGGCGCTTCATTATTTCCTAAAAAAGGAAAAATATCTTTTGGACCACCAAATTCATGCTTTGGATACTCTTTTAACTTGTCATCCTTTTTCCAACTTACATCATAAGAAAACACATTCATAACCACTTGGTTAAATCCGTTTTTACTTAAAAGATCTAAAAGATGGTTTGTCTTTGGAGTCCCATTTTTATCATGATAATCTAAAGCATAAAGCCAGTCACACTCAAAAGCTAGTAAAAAGTAAGGAGTACCATCTTCATAATAAAAATTTTGAGGATCATTTTTATGCACTATTATACCTCCGTGGTTATTGCCTACTGCATCAGAAACAGACACCTTTCCTGTTTTATTACTTATTTGTTTTATGTCTCCTTTGGTTGTAAAACTCCAATTACCTTTTAACGAGCTAGAAAATCTAATTACCCACTCTTTATTACCATTGTAAAAGCCAGGTACTTGTTGTACAGTACCATTTGTATGGGTAAAAACAGCATAAAAATTAGCGGTATAAGGAGTTGATATTTTTTTGTTTACTGTAAATGTAATATCTAAAACCTCCCACTTTGGAATATTAAAAACAGTGTTATACGTATAGTTTTCTTTTTTAAGTTGACCAGTTGCTGTTGTAAAAGTTAACAAACTAACAACTATTAAAAGCCTTAATACATTTTGCATAACAGTGTTTTTTGTATGTTCATCATTTTAATTATTAGTCATTCCAGTGTTCATCTATCACTTTTTGTATGTGCGGAAACTTACTACCATCTTCCTCATTTAAACTTTTACGCTTGGTTTTTAACTGCTTTTTAAGTTCTTTAATTATGTCTTTATAGGCAGGGTCATTATAGGCATTATTCATTTCTTTAGGATCTTTACTTAAATCATAAAACTCCCAAGCAGCTGGTGTATCCATATCAAACTTATTACCCCAACTTTTTTTGTTCCATGTTGCGTTAGGGTCTTTGGTGTCTACCCAATATTTACCATAAAAAAATATTAGTTTATATTGTTTTGTTCTAATACCAAAGTGAGCAGGATTTGCGTGTGCATGTGCCATATGCATCCAATACCTATAATAGGTAGATTGTTGCCAACCTTTTGGCTCTTTACCTGTTTCTAAAATTGTTTTAAAACTATTTCCTTGCATTTGTTCTGGAGCTGTACCGCCTGCCAAGTCTATTAAAGTAGGCGCAAAATCTGCATTGTTAATTATAGCATCTGTTCTGGTACCTGCCTTTATTTTTTCTGGATAACGTACAAAAAATGGCATACGCATTGACTCTTCATACATCCATCTTTTATCAATATAATCATGTTCTCCCAGCATAAAACCTTGGTCACCTGTGTACACAATTATGGTATTATCATACAAACCTTCTTCCTTTAAAAATTTAACCAATCTGGCTACATTATCATCTACCCCTTTTACACAACGTAGATACCTTTTTAAGTATTCTTGGTACGTTTTATGTGTATATTCTTTATCCGTAATATCCAAAGAAATACTTTTTGCTGCATCAAACTCTGGGTTAGATATTTTTGTGTACTCATCAGACCAAATTCTCATTCCCATACTCCTAACAATATTTCTTTTAGATACTGATGAGCCAACTACACGCAAAAGAGAGTCATTTGCCCCTCTGGTAGCTATAGAACCGTTATTACCATTTTCATATAAACTTGCAGGTTCTGGAATATATGTATTTTTTAAATAATCTTTATAACGAGGCGCATACTCAAAATCGTCATGAGGTGCTTTGTAATGATGCATTAAAAAAAATGGTTTGTCCTTGTTTCGCTTATCTTTTAACCAAGCAATAGTTAAATCTGTAATATTATCACTAGAATGTCCTTTTGTTTGTATTCTGTTTTTTGGCCACTCTTGGTCTCCTTGTACTATAAATTCTGGATTATGGTATTTACCTTGTCCTGGCAATACCGCATAATAATCAAAAGTAGCAGGCTCATCTTCTAAATGCCATTTGCCAACCACTGCAGCCTCATACCCTAACTTTTTCATTTCTTGTGGTAAATATTGCCTTTCTGGCGGTATGTGACCTTCTAAATCTAGTACACCATTTGCCTGACTATATTGTCCTGTAATCATAGTTGCTCTACTTGGAGTACAAATAGAATTTGTAACAAAACAATTATCAAAAATAATACCTTCATTAGCAATTTTATCTAAGTTAGGTGTTGGGTTTAAACTAGCCAACCTACTGTTATAAATACCAAAAGCTTGTGAAGTATGGTCATCTGCCATAATATATATTATGTTTGGTTTTTTGGTTTCTATAGCTATTTTTTCTTTTTCGCTACAAGAAATAATAGTTGCTATAAATATTGAAAAACAAAATAGCTTTTTAAACATTGTTAGTAGGTTTTAGTTTGATAAAATAAAAGCGCTAATTAAAGCGCTTTACAAAAGTTACATTTTTTTTAGTAATAAATAATAACATATGATTTTATGAATAAAACATATGATTAATACATTTAATCTGCTTTAACTGGTTTAAAAATACGAATCCAATCTACTTTAAAAGTATTGTTCTCTTTATTAGCCAATTCTGTATCAGATGGTGTAATGTTTTTATCGGATCTCCATGTTTGATCTTCTGCATTAATTATAATATCCATTGGTTTACTTAAACCTTTGCCCTCTGCAAAATTATTAGGGTCTATCATATCTTCACCAGAAGTTGTTCTTACCAATTTTCCGTTTATATAATATTCTAAATGAAAAGGATCTCTCCAGTACACACCTACTCTATAAAAATCTTCTCTCCACAACGTACCAACCTCATCTTTGTACCAACTACCTGCATCTGTTGGTTGGTAATCTTGAAAAGGTTCTCTAATAAACATATGATGGCTTAAATGAATACGCTCTGCATACCAAGTTTGATCTGCCTGTGCTAACTCTGAGTAACTAGCTCCGTAAGCCTCTACAATATCTATCTCCTGTGTATCATCTGAGCTTAAAAGCCAAACATCTGATGCTAATGTAGTATTTGCAATTTTTACATTTGCCTCTATGTACACTGGGTAAATTACTTGTTCTTTTGAGGTTATACAACCTAAATGAATTTTGTTTGAGTTTGGCACCCTACTAGCTACCATTTGCAAGTAACCATCTTTTACTAAAGAGTGGTCTCTTTTCCATTCAGTTAATCCTGGTCCTGCCCATTGGTTATGGTAAAAATCTGTCCATTTAGCATCAAAATCTGCTCCTTTATTATCTGCAGGTGCTTCATAATCAAAATTATCTGATGTCTCTTGAAACTCCCAAACATTACCTTCTCCTGCATCTGCAGGTACTGGTATGGTTTGCCAAGTTACTTCTGGTTCTTCTTCAGCTTCTTCTACGGGGTTATCTGGATTTTCTACTACCTGCTCATCTTCTGCTTTATCTATAGAGCTGCTATTGCTACATGAAACCACATAAAAAAATAAGAAGAGTATTGTTGCTTTAAATTTTATCATTGTAAATTAGTTTTAGCCAAAATTGTAGAATGCTTGTGGTTTTTACACAAAAAAAAACTGTACAAAAAATAGACAACGCCCTTTTTTAAGCATAAAAAAGGCCCTACTTTGTAGAGCAGAGCCTTATTTTTAATAAATTATTTTTTATGGTCTTTCATCTACTTCCATAATTCTAATATCATCAAAATATATAACACCCATACCATTGTGTCTTAAATATATTTCATAATCACTAGCTGTAGTACCTGCAGTAAACCTTTGAGCAGGACTTACAGTAACCCAAGTATCTTCTGCCGCTGTGGCAACTACGTTATTCCAAAACTGAAATGCAGTTTCTCCGTCTTTCTGTATCCAAGGTCCATTCATATTTATTACTGCACCGGCTTGCTTATATATTTTATATTCTAACTGATAAGTTACCCCTGCTGTTAATGAATATTGGTCTACAATATTATGAAACCCAGACCAAGCACCAGATTGTGCTGCATCTACTTTTATACTGTATTGACCACTAGCAGCTTGTTCTGTTGATGGCGCTACAGTTGTAGTTGGTAAATTATCATCTTTAGTTGTCCAGTTTACTCCACCATCTTCAATGTCATAACGTACTGCTTCATGTTGGTACATTTGAACAGGCAAATCTGTAAACGCTGCTGGTATACGAGTATCTGTAGACTCTAAAGTTCCGTTACCATCATAAGAAATTGTAATATCATCAGATCTGTATATTGGATCCTGTAGTTTTATTTCTAAAATAGTAGCATTAGAAGAGTTTAAACTAATTGTTGAAATTGTAAAAGGTGAGCCATTTACATTTACAGTAAAAAAGGATTTCTGATCTGCAAAAGGTTTAAATTCTCCATTATATGGTATTTGTATAGTTTGGTTTTCTAACTCTACCAAATCACCAGCAACCTCAAAAGGTAATGATGATGGCACCACGTTTATTGTAGCTGCAATATTATATCTGTCATAATCTGCAGGTATAGTTTCTCCTTGCCTACTAATATTTAAAGATGCTTTAAAAGATCCTAATTGATTTAATTGTACAACTGCAAGAGAATCTGTGCTTGTGATATCTCCTATTTGCCATGACCTTGTATTAGGACGACCAATAGTTGTAACATCTACAAACTCTAATTCTGACCCTGCTTCTACGGTAATTACATCACTCTCTAACTCATGAGGAACAACTACGCCGTTTTGACGAATTAGTATTTGCGGTACAATGGTATCATAAACATCTACCACAAAAGTAGTATCTATAACCCATTTGTTACCTACTTCTTTTGCTGGAAAAACAAAACCATCTGCCCCTTTAAATTCTACGTATTCTTTAAACTCATTATAAAGATTTACCTTTTTTAAACCACCTTCTGTAAATAAAATATGTACTGTTTTATCTTTACTTTCTAAAGACTGTGGCTTAATAATAAACTCATCATAAATAGAATCTTTACGGGTTATTGGCCCTTTTAAAAAAGCACTTCCTTGCTCTATTGTCCATTTATGTGATATTTCTCCTTGAGATAAATCTGAAAATGAAGCAAAATCATTTACACTAACACTAACTATAGTATCTCTAAAACCACTTGTATACCAAGATACATCTGAGAACGAATTAGGAGCATCATAATCATCACTATTACACGCTGTGATAAGCGATATAATTAATGCTATTAAAATTAATCTATTATTCATAATATCTTTTTTTAGTTATTCAAATTTGGATTAGCAGTAACTTCACTATTTGGTATAGGATAATATCCGTGTACACTCTCATTATAATTTACTGCAGCTTGTGCGTAATCTATAAATGTAAAACCATTAGCAATAGGACTTTCTCCTTCTTTTAATATAGAACCCCATCTTGTTAAAGGTTTACCTTCTTTGTCTATAAAAGGATAATTATCTGCCCAATATCTTCTTTGACTTAAATCTTGGAAACGTTCTTTTAAAACTCCCCAACGTCTTAAATCTAAGAAACGAGTTGCATGTCCTTCTTCAGATAACTCTAATGGTCTTTCTACATACATTAAATGCTCCATTAAAGTTTTTGCATCATACGCAATATCATCATGATCTGCTCCTGGATATGTACCAGAACCATTAGGGCCTATTAGTTTTAAGGCAGAACGGTGTCTTACCTCGTTTACTAAAGTCATAGCTTGTTCTACTCCTGCGTCATCTGTACCTCCTTTAATTAAACACTCTGCCAACATTAAATAAACATCTGCTAAACGTACCAAACGTATGTTTAAGCCAGAACGTGTATTAGGTACAATATCACTCTCTGTATTTACAGTTGCCCAATTTGTGTATTTTCTAAAATAAGCTGTTTCTTTATTATTAAATACAGTTGCGTCTGCTGTAGATAAACCTCCGTAATAAGGAGTATCCATATCATCTACCACCGCAATAGAATAAGATGCACGCAGTGAGTAAGACCTTGGTCTCATTAAAGTAACAGGATCACAACCTTCTTCACCGTCTTCACAAGGGACAAAATTTCTTGGGTCACTCATATCTAATTCCTCATTTTTATAAGCCAATTGCAACCATGCACTTGGCATAGAAGCTCTATAACCTCCTAAATTTCCTGGTGCAAATATTCTACTTAAAACATTAGATACGTTTTGACTATCATAAGGGTTTAACTCTGATTTAAAGTTAATAGAGTAGCTAACCTCTAAAATAGATTCTGAATTAAACTCACCAGCTTCAGAAAAATTATCTCCTATGTTATCTACAAGGGCTCTACCGTATTCTCCGTTAGTTATAATATCGTTAAAATAAACTTCTGCTGCTGTATAATCTTCTTCATACAAATAACTTCTTCCTAGTTCTGCCGCTGCTGCAGCTGCAGTTACACGACCAATATTAGAGTTACCATCCCAGACTGGAGGTAAATTTTCATACGCAAATTCTAAGTCTGCTAAGTAAAAAGCTTTAACCTCACTTGCAGAGCTTAATGGTTGGTAAAAATCACTTTCTGCTTCTGGAACAAAATCAAAAATTGGTACACTACCTTGATTATACATATTGTATAAGTAACTGTAAGATATGCCTCTAAAAAATTTAGCTTGAGCAATAATTTGTGTTGCAAAATCTATTTTATCTTGGTCCTTATAGGTTGCTATTAACCTTTCTCCGTTTGAGATAACTTGGTTTGATCTAAAAATAACAGTATAAGTTGCAGACCATTTATTTCTAATATCATTTTCTGCATCATTAAAAGTTTGCAGATAAAATGAATTTTGCGTGTTTGGCCTACCAAATCCTGGCCAACTCATATCTGATCTATGATTGTCTGATACTACATTAAAAATACTTGTATTTTTAAAAGCGTTATATACAGCAGTTAAACCTCCATTAAGATCTACATTATTTTTCCAGAAACTACCTGTAGATAGCTCATTAGGATTGGTTTCTTCTAAATAATCATCTGAACATGCTGTACTGCATATAACACACAGTAAAGCAACAGCTATTTTGTTAACTATTAATTTTTTCATTTCTAGTTCTTTTTTTATTAAAATTTAAATTCAATACCAGCTCTGTACTGTGTGCTTATTGGATAAACACCTGCATCAATACCACGAGTACTTAATCCGTCATTTCCAATTTCTGGATCAAAACCATCATAACCTGTAATAGTTAATAGGTTATCTGCTGCTATGTAAAATCTTAATTTATTAATATTAAGCTTTTCATTTAATTTTTTAGGTAAAGTATACCCTAGAGTTACATTTCTTAATCTTCCAAAACTTCCGTCTTGTAGCCAGTAATCTGTATATCCTCTATAATTAAAATGATCTCTGCCTCTGTCTGCAGGAACAGTTGAAGTTGGATTTGAAAGTGTCCATTGATGAACTAAGTCTTGGTGCGTACCTTGCTTATATGCGTATGCCTTACTACCATTAATAATTTCTCCTCCTATTGCTGCATACCAATTCATAGAAAAATCTATATTTTTATAGTTAGCATTTAGGTTTAAACCTAACTCATACTCTGGAGCTCCACTACCTTTATAGACTCTATCATCTAATGTAATTTCTCCATCTCCAGCATCGGCTATACCGTCGTTATTGGTATCTACTGTTGGCTGATCTACATACCTAAGATCTCCTAAATTTGCAGTAGGATCTAACTGTCTGTACTCATCTAATTCTGCTTGTGTTGTTACCAGTCCATCTGTTTCTACTAAAAAGAATGCACCAGCTTCATACCCTTCTCTAAGAGCTGTTACTAAATCTTCTCCTGGTAAACCTGGAGCTACTTGACTACCTCCTAAAAATGAAAACTTATTAGAATCACTCATTCTTGTTATTCTATTTTCATTTTTAGAATAGTTAGCTGAAACGTTCCAACTAAACTTTCCTTTGTGTTTGTAACTAGCACTCCATTCTGTACCATAGTTACGCATATCGCCAACATTTAATATTACGCTAGAGTTGTTACCTCCACCAACAGTTGGTGGTAAAATAACAGGAAACAGCATATTTGTTCTAGACCCGTCATAAACCTCACTAGTTAGGGTAAGTTTATTATTAAAGAAACCGAACTCCATACCAAAGTTCTTCTCTATTTTCTTCTCCCATTTTGCTTTAGGGTTTTTAAATGCTTCTTGTATAGCTCCTAAAACCAATACCTGATTTGATCCCGTACCAAAAACATAATCATGTCCTAACCCTATAGTTGGTGCTGTACTATAATCTAAAATACTTTGGTTACCAGTTGTACCATAACTAAATCTCATTTTAAAGAAATTGAAAGTTTTTCCAAAAACTTTATCCCATCCTTCTTCGTCTGATACAATCCAAGCTGCAGATGCAGAAGGGGCATATATCCATCTATTTTCTTCAGAAAAACGACTAGTACCATCTCGCCTTAAACTGGCGCTTATTAAATATTTACCTTTATAATCATACTGTAAACGTCCAAGCATACCAATTAACGTATTGGTTCTATCTTGCCCATAACCGTTACCCGTTCCTACATTAGCATCTAAAGTTGCACCATTTAAGTTGGTAACTTCATTATTAAAAAGATCAAACTTTTGAGCAAAGAAAGAATCGTAAGTGTATTTTTCTGCACTTAATGCTCCTACTAAAGTTACATGGTGGTCTCCATATGTTTTATTAAAAGTTGCTATACCATCTATAGTTGCACTAGTAGATCTATCACTTTGGTTATACACACCAGATCTTACTTGTTGAGGAATTAAATCTCCCTCTACAGAATATGCTGTAAATAAAGGATTAATTCTAACACGTGTATTGTTAGTTCTGCTTATTGAAGCTCTTGTTGTAAGTTTTACACTAGAAAGTAGTTGATGATCTATTTGCATACGAGCATCAAAATTATCTCCATTTCTAACATCAGACTGCTTAAGCTTTGACATTAAAAAACTTAAGTTAGTTGCGTCATTACTATTTGGTGCACCTGCACTATCATCTACCGTTGGTGCACTAGGGTCTATAAGCTGCTGATAAGGTTTGTACCTATACCCATCTAATAGTATTTGCCATGGTGTATACTCTTGCTCATCAGTTCTTAAACCTATACCAGTTGTAAATGTCCATTTGCCCTTTTTGTATGTTGTATTTGCTCTTACATTTAATCTTTCTAGACCTGAGTTGATTAAAGAACCTTCTTGATCAAAATAATTTACAGATACATTAAAGCGTAACCCTTCTTTACCTCCAGAGATATTAAGATTATGATTTTGAATTAAAGCCATATCATTCTGAAGAATATCCATTAAGTTAGTGTTATTGGTAAAATCATAACGGTTTTGCTCTAGTGTTGTAAAAGAGTTATTGGGAAAAGTGCCGTTAATATTATTTAACCTTACAAACTGACTGTACATAGAATCTTCAAAATTCATTAAAGGCACACTAGATACTATATCTTGTGCTCCCATATAGCTGGTAATACCAATATCCATTTTACCAACTTTACCAGATTTTGTTGTAATTAAAATTACACCAGCAGAACCTCTTGTACCATAAATTGCGGCAGAAGCTGCATCTTTAAGTACATCTATTGTCTCTATCTCTGCTACACTTAATTGCGGGTTACCATCTTGTGGTATACCATCTACAACATACAATGGTGAATTACTTCCAAAAACAGAGTTAATACCACGAATAAGTATTACAGCATCTGACCCTGGTTGTCCACTACTAGAGGTTACATTTACACCTGCAATTTGCCCTTGCAGTGCACTACCAACGTCTGATGTAGATATTTTTTCTATATCTTCTGCCTGTACTTGTGCAACAGCTCCTGTTACTTCTCTTTTCTTTTGTACACCATAGCCAATAACTACCACTTCTTTTAACGCCTCTATGTCTTCTTTCATAGCAACGTTAATGGTGGTTTTTGAACCTACTTTAAGTTCTTGTGCTAAATAACCTATGTAACTAAATATTAGTACACTATTAGGTTCTGCCTTTATTTCGTAATTGCCATCAAAATCTGTAACTACACCATTAGTAGTTCCTTTAACAACCACACTTACTCCTAAAAGCGGTTCACCGTCTCCGGTAACACTACCTTTTACGCTTTTTGTTTGCGCTTGAACCAAACCAAAGCCTATAACAAAAAAAAGAATAGTTAAAAAAGCTTTATGTCTAGACTTAACAAGTAAATTGAATTTCATTTCCATAATTGTTTTTTAAGTTTAGTTACACAAATGTTGATTTTATTTACTTTAAGCGTAGTAACAAATGTTTTTTTAAGTAAAACATATGTATAAAATCTTAAAAAAGTGTTAACTAAAACGTCCTGAAGGTAGCAAAATGGTTGATGTTATATTATTTTGACAATAAAACAAGACTTAGAATGTCAATTTAAAAAAATTAAGTTAATTTTTATTTAAATTGATAATCTAACAAAAAACCACCATAAAACTTAAGTAGAATTAATAGCGGTTTTTGTAAAAAGTGAGTTTTTTTAATAGAATTCTATTTTGTAAACAAAGGCATAGTTACCTACTTTGTTTTTTAATGGTTGTATTACCAAACCCATTGCCGTTTGCTCCCAACTAATATCTTCTGTGCTACCTAAAAGTTGTATCTGTTTTATTTTTTGCTTTTTATTTGATAAAGATTTTATAACAACCTCATCCTTTGGCCAATCCAAAACTGTAGCGTATAATACATCGTCTTTTGTTGTAAAACGAATGTCTTTTTCTGTATTGTCTTTATTTTTATGTTCACTTAAGTGTCCCTCTACAACTTCTGCAGGCCCTTCGCCATATATATCCCAAGTTCTTGTACCATATATAGCTTCTCCGTTAACTTTTAACCAAGCTCCCATTTGTAACAAACGTTCTTTAACCTCTGCAGGAATTTCTCCTTCTGCTGTTGGTGTAATATTTAATAAAACTGCACCATTTTTACTCACCACATCAACTAAAAAATCTACAAGTCTGTTAGTTGTTTTGTAATTAGGATTTTGAACATTACTCCAAGATTTCCAATCTATAGAGTCATCTGTTAGCCAAGTAAAATCTTTTTTTTTACTCATTCTAGACCTTTCTAAGTCTAATACTGCAGAGCCTACTGCTAAATCTTTAAATTTATAGGTTACAACAACTTCCTTGTTATTTTTTAATCCTTGGTTATAAAAGTTTGCTAAAAATTGTTTTCTATAATCTTCATCAATAATGTCCATTTTATTATCAAACCATACAATGTCCGGATCGTATTTAGTTGTTAACTCTGTTAACCTATTTAACCACTCTTTATTAAAATCATTATCTGGTAACGGATTTGTTGGTTTATTTGCCATTACAAAAGTTCCTTTAGGAACTTTGGGTCCGTATAAACCACTAAAATTGGTAGTATAAGCATCTGTATTTTTATCCCAAGTTGGGTACCAGGCATATAACCAGTGGCGGTGATAAGTTGTTATAAATTTTAAACCACGTGTTTTTATGGCTTTTTCCATAGCCCCAACAACATCTATTTTTGGACCTTTATCTTTGGCATCCCAAGTGGTTAACTTACTATCCCACATTGCAAAACCATCTGCGTGTTCTGCAATTGGCCCTGCAAATTGTGCGCCTGCATTTACAAATAAATCTGCCCAAGCATCTGCATTAAACTTTTCTGCTTTAAACATTGGTATAAAGTCTTTATAACCAAAAGCATCTAAGCTACCATATGTTTTTTTATGATATTTATTTATCGGATGTCCATCTACGTACATCCACCTAGAGTACCATTCATTCATATATGCAGGTACAGTGTATGGTCCCCAATGAAAATATATTCCAAATTTTAAATCTTTGTACCACTCTGGAACCTTATATTTTTGTAGTGATTCCCAATCTGCAGTATATTTATAATTAGTTTTTGGAAGCTCAGTTTTTATTTTCTGAGACGTACACCCCATAAGTAGTAAAACCAAATAAGCACTTAGTAATATTATTTTTTTCATAGTAGGTTGCAATTCCTTGGTGTTATAGTCCTATAACTATTTTAGGGATTTCTGCTGCGTCATATTTTTCTAAATCTTTCTGCTCTATACTAGTTTGCCAAACATAAGCAAATTTTAAATTTTCCATTTTAGAAAATACCTCTAAGCTTTTAGAGGTAATTTTAGTACCAAATAAGTTTACACTGGTCATATTTTTTAATTCTAAAAGATGAGTAATAGCATTATCTGATATTGGGTTACCACTGAGTTTCAGTTTTTGGATATTAGTAATTTTACTTATAATCTTAACACTTTCGTCTGTTACTTGATTATTTTCTAAAGATAGCCATATTATATTCTCTTTAATAGGCAGTAGCTTTTCTAGTTTTTCTTTCAACTCATTTTCTTGTCCGGCTACTACTGTATTTGGGGCCAATACTACTTCAAACAAATTAGACTCAAAAACCAGTTCTCTAATTTTAAAACCTTCTTTTTCTATACTAGATATTAACTCACTACTAACTTTACCTACCGTTGGTAAAGCCTCTGTATTATTAGTAGCAGCACTAAAACCTAGCATTGTACTTGCTATTGCTGTAATATTATCTGGGGTTTTTACATTTGCAACTTTAGTTTTAAAACCTGCATTAGAACTATTTATCCAGTATGTTACAATTGCTATTTCTTCTTCAGTTAAAGGAGTTTTGCCTTCTGGTGGCATAAAATCTTCACTGTGAGGATCCAATAAAACCCTTTTTACCAACTCAGACGCATCTGCATTACCCGGAACCAAAATAGCCCCATTTTTACCACCGCTGTGCATAGACAAACTATCTACCAAAGATAATCCTCCCTTTTTTTTACTATCGTTATGACAACTAATACATTTATTCTCTAAAATTGGTGCTACTAAATGGCCATAAACCTCAGCATCTTCTACCTTAGTAACTGCTGCTAATTCTGTTTTTTCATTGGTATTAAATGGTGCATATTTTACCAAATAATCACTTCCATGGGTAAGGTTACCTCCATAATGACCCGTTACACTTATAACAATAACAAGCAACGTAAGTGCTGCTATATTGGGTTGTATTTTTTTATAGTTTGATAATTTTATTTTTTCAATCCTAATTAACCAAGCTAAAAAAGCCAATGCTGTTGTTGCTACTCCAAACCAAAAGTGAGCATCTAAAGCATTTTCATCATAATCTCCACTTAATGATAACATATACCCTAAAATACAAGCAACCAAAGCACTTATTCCTCCAAGAAGTAATGCTAACGGTATACCTGCTGTTAAAACAGGATTTTTTTTAACTCTACTAAAAACCTCAAGTATAAAGGCAAATAATAAAAAACCAATAGGCAAATGCACCACAAGCGGATGAAACCTACCTAAAAACAATACAAAATCTGGGACACTATTTTCCATTTTTATTTTTTAATTTTTAAACGCGCTCTAATTTTATTGGAGCCGTTTTATTTGCATTCCATTGACATATGTAGAGGTTTTTATCTTCGTCTACGCACACATCATGACCGTGTAAAATTGGTTTGTTTTTTAGTTGATATGATTTTTGAAGTTCTCCTTTTATGTATTCTGGCTCTGTACCTCCAGGATTAGAAACTACTTTATCGTTCTCTAAAATAGTAACAAAACCAGTGTGATCTTTCCAATTAGTTTTACCAACTTTTGGTTGTGACCAGCAAACACCAGCATATAAATTAGTATCATCAAAAACAGGTCTGCACACCTGCATATTAGGTAGTTTTAATGTTTTAACATATACACCATTTAAGGTAAACCATTTAAAACACTGCTCGTTCCTAGATGTACAAACCACCATTGGTTTGTTTTTATCTCTATAATCTATAGCTACACCATGTGCATTTTGCAAATTATAATCTGTATTGGTGTTGTTATGACCTCCCCAACGCCTAATAAACTCTCCTTTGTAATTGTATTGTAAAATATAATCTTGTCCGTACCCATCTGCCACATAAATATCTCCGTTAGGACCTATGGCTATTTCTGTAGGACAAAAATTTTCACCTGGCTCATATACACCTATAGTTTGCGGATGACCAATATCAAAAAGAACTTTACCATCTGTAGTCGTTTTTGTTATTCTACCATTGTGCTTTATCCATTTTCCTGTTTTGTTTAAGTACCAACCAGAATCTGCTAAAAAAAGAAAATCTTCACCACCTTCATTAGATATAGTAAGCCCATGACCACCCGGATAAGCTGTTCCCCAAGCATCTAAAACCTTACCAGACTTATCAAAAATTACAATATTATTTTTGGTATGGTCACCAATCATTATAAGTCTACCTTTACTATCCATTTCCATTTCATGGCAGTTAAGCAATGGGTTGTGCACTGCACTTATCTGTGCCCAATTATTATGCACTTTATAGGTATAATCTCCGTGACCTAAAATAGTTTGCTCTGGTTTACTTTTTTTAAGTATTGAAAAACCCATAGTAGGTGTAGCTGCAACTACGGCACTTGCTATAGCTGTGTTTTTTATAAAATTTCTTCTGGTTGACATTTTTTTGTTTGGTTTAAGTTAATAGGTCTTTAACAACATTACCGTGTACGTCTGTTAAACGATAGCGTCTGCCCTGATGCTTAAATGTTAAACGTTCATGGTCTACACCAAATAAGTGTAAAAGTGTTGCGTGAAAATCATGTACATGCACAGGATCTTTTACTACGTTGTAACTAAAATCATCTGTTTCTCCGTATGAAAAACCTGGTTTTACACCAGCACCTGCCATCCACATTGTAAATGCTTTTGGGTGGTGGTCTCTACCATAATTTTCTTTTGTTAATTGCCCTTGAGAATATACTGTACGGCCAAACTCGCCTCCCCATACTACCAACGTATCATCTAACATTCCGCGTTGTTTTAAATCTTTTATTAGAGCTGCTGTTGGTTGGTCTGTTTTTTTAGACTGACTTTTAACTCCTCCTGGACAATAGTTATGCTGATCCCATCCTTGGTGATACAACTGCACAAACTTTACTCCTTTTTCTAACAGTTTCCTTGCCATTAAACAGTTTGCTGCATACGTCCCTGGATCTCTACTATCTTTACCATACATTTCAAAAGTACTGTCTGACTCGTCTGATAAATCTGAAACTTCTGGTACTGAAGTTTGCATTTTAAAAGCCATTTCATACTGAGACATTCTTGCTTGAATTTCTGGGTCGCCGTAAGCATCTTTTTGCAAGTCATTTAAATCACCTAAATAATCTAACATATGTCTACGATCTTTACCATCGTAATTTTCTGGATCGCTTAAATACAACACAGGATCTTTACCAGATCTAAACTGTACACCTTGGTGCTCTGTTGGTAAAAAGCCATTACCCCATAAACTAGATTTTAAAGGCTGTCCTTTTCCGTTTTTAGAAACCAAAGTTATAAATGTAGGTAGGTTTTCATTATCTGATCCTAGACCATAACTTAGCCATGAACCAATAGATGGTCTGCCAGGTAATTGGTTACCCGTTTGCATAAAAGTAATAGCAGGCGTATGGTTTATTTGATCTGTTTGCATCCCTTTAATAAAACATAAGTCGTCTACAACTTCAGACAAATAAGGCATAGCGTCACTAACCCACGCTCTAGACTCTCCGTATTGTTTAAAATTAAATGTAGAAGGTGCAATGGGCAATGTACTTTGGTTACCACTCATACCTGTTAAGCGTTGACCACTCATAATAGAATCTGGCAACTCTTTACCAAACATATCTGACAGTTTTGGTTTATAATCAAACAAATCCATTTGTGAAGGACCTCCACTCTGAAACAGATAAATGATTCTCTTTGCCTTTGGCAAATGGTGTGGCAAACCTAATCTGTTTTTGTTATAGGTACTTAATATTTCTTCTGGAGTGCTATTTTTATTTAAGGAAGCAAACATTTTATCTGCACCCAATAAGCTACCCAATGCTAAAGCACCTATTCCTAAAGATGTTTTCTTTAAAAAGTCTCTACGGTCTACTTGCTTTTCAATTTCTTGTAAATCTTTATTATTAGACCTTAATTTATGGTGATGATTATTACACATATTCTTATTCTTTTAAGGTTAATATTTATCTTTTTGTTATGGTAGCATCTGCATTCATAATAGTACTTGCTACTACTGCATTTGCTGCAATTAATGCTTTATTATCATTCTCATTTAACTTAAAGGCTCCTGTATTTAACCAACCTAAAGTTTTGGCAGTGTTGCTACTAAATTTTTGATATTCATTTTCTTGTAATTTTTGTAGTAAGCTTAATTCCTTTTTTGTTGCGTTTCTACCGGTTAATCTTATAAATGCCATATTAATACCAGAAGTTATATCTTTTTCCTTAGACATCAACTTACCTAAAACCCTTGAAGCTTCTATGTATGTAGGGTCATTTAAAATTACTAATGCCTGCAAAGGAGTATTTGTTTTTTGCCTTCTAGATGAGCATAAATCTCTTGTAGGAGCATCAAAAGTTGCAATGGTTGGGTTAGGAACTGTTCTTTTCCAAATGGTATACATACTTCGCCTATACAAACCTTCTTCTCCATCTTGTGTATATGTATCTCCATTTACCTCCCATAAACCCTCTGGCTGGTATGGTTTTACACTTTCTCCACCTACTTTTTCATTTAATAAACCAGAAGCATACAACGCATTATCGCGCAGCATTTCTCCTGAAAGTCTTGTTGACGGACCACGAGACAACCATTTATTATCTACGTCTACAGCTAAAAGCTCTTTACTTATTACAGAGCTTTGTTGGTATGTATTAGACATCATTATTGTTTTTAATAACGCTTTAACATCCCATCCAGATTCTGTAAAACGAATTGCTAACCAGTCTAATAATTTAGGATGAGTTGGTAAATTACCTTGATTACCAAAATCTTCTGAACTAACTACAAGACCATTCCCAAAAAGGTTTTGCCAATATCTATTAACAGTAACTCTAGAAGTAAGCGGGTTGTTTTTATGCGTTATCCATTTGGCTAAGCCAAGTCTATTTTTTGGCCACTCTTTTTTCCAAGCAAAAATATCCTCGGGTACATTTGGAAAAACAGAATCTGTTGGCGAATCATAATTTCCACGATCTAGAATGTAGGTTTGCCTATTATGCTTACTCTCTTTCATAACCATAATTTGCTTAATAGGGTCTATACTATCTACTAAAGCTAGCCTATCTTTTTCTAACTTTTTAAGAACATTATTATAGGCTAATGAGTTGGCTGATAAATAATACTCTATAAACTTTTGTTTTTCCTTATCAGATAAATTTTCAACACTTTTTTCTTTAATGTTCTCTAAAGCATCAGGATTTGCAATTTGCATTACTTCTATTTCACTTAACTCTTTGTTAAAAACTAAAAAGTCATCAATAATAGCATCTTTAATACCCTTTCCTCTCCAGACTGCACCTATACGTAAACCAGGTTCTAATTTTTCACTTTTAGGACCATACAACCTTATTTCATGAAAAATGATGTCTTTATACAAATTATCAAAAACAGCTTTAGTTTGTTGCTTTTCCCCGTCTACATAAATAGCTACTCCTTTTGCTTTACTAGAACCATCATATGTCATAGTTAACTGCACCCATTTATCTTTAGGAACATTGTTTAATGACTCTACAACAATTGCATTATCTGGATATACATGTGCTAGTAAAGCTTCTAACTTATTATCCTTTATTTTTAAATGATACCCTCTAAAACTATGCAACTCAGGGCTATTCATTTTATGAAAAATTACCCCATCTTTTAGTTCTTTTGGAATAAACACTTTTATACCTATGCTAAAAGGTTGGTTTCTTTGAAAAATACCTATTTTATCTAAATCTAACCAAGTATCACCATTCATTACAAGGCCATCTCCACTAGCTCCTTCTCCAAATACTGGTTTTTCATTATCAACAAATTGCTGACGCATTCTTATGTTATTTTTTCCGTTACCACCAACTGCATTTATTATTTTTTTATTATCAAAATTAAAAGAAGCAATTAATCCTTTAGGTTTTGCAGTTAACGGCACTTTTTTATACGCATTGGTAGCAAGCCATTTATCTGCTTTGCTAACCTCAACTTTTTTAGTGGTTTTTACTTTTTCTTCTGCATCGTTAACAATTTTTTCTAAATAAGCTATTACACCTTCTTGTTCTTTAGTTGGTAGCATCATTGCAGGAACAGGAGTTGCTAAATCCCAAGGTATTAGTCCGGTTTCATCTACATTATTAAAAAAGCTATACATTTCGTAATAGTTTTTTTGAGAAATAGGGTCATATTTATGATCATGACATTTAGCACATGCATAAGATAATCCCAACATACCTTGTGTTACTGTTGCTGTCCTATCTGCAACGTACTCAGATCTAAATTCTTCATCTATAATACCACCTTCTAAATTTTGTGGATGCAACCTATTAAAAGCAGTAGCTAATTTTTGCTCTCTGGTTGGATTTTTAAATAGATCTCCTGCCAATTGCCAAGTTAAAAACTCATCATATGGCATATTTTCATTAAAAGATTTAATAACCCAATCTCTCCACGGCGAGGTATCTCTGTATTTATCATTACTATAACCGTGCGTGTCTGCATATCGGGAAACATCCATCCAATCTAATGTCATTTGTTCGCCAAAATGAGGAGATGCCAATAGCCTATCTATTTGTTTTTCAAAAGCATTAGAAGAATTGTCTTTTAAAAAGTCTGTTATTTCTTGTTGTGTTGGTGGTAAGCCAATTAAATCAAAAGAAGCCCTACGTAATAATATTTCTTTATCTGCTTTTTTGGATGGTGTTAAGTTTACTTCTTTTAATTTTGCTAACACAAAATTATCTATTTCATTACCACCTAAGTCTTTATTTTCTATTTTAGGAATTTTATGTTTCTCTGGGGTTAAAAAAGCCCAATGTTTTTTATACTCTGCTCCTTCTTCTATCCACCTAATTAAAACTGCTTTTTCATAATCTGTTAATGTTAAATGTGAGCTTGGTGCTGGCATTATTAAATCTGGATCATCAGACATTATACGATGAAAAAACTCACTCTTTTTTAAATTACCTGGTGTAATTGCAAATTTCCCTGGAGACTCTGGCAACTCTGCATATGCAAAACTTGCATCATGTAATTGTAAACCTCCTTTAATATTTCCTTTATCTGGACCGTGACATAAGTAGCACTTATCAGACAAAATTGGTTTTACATGTTCATTAAAATCTACTTTCTCTGGTAGTTTATCATATTCAACCGCAACCAGTTCTGGTAGGTCTGGACCTCCACAAGAACAGATTAACAAAAAAACAAATCCTAAAATTAACGGTATCTTAATTTTTAACATAAAAATTGATAATTTAATAACGAATCAAAAATAAAATAACTTACCTCTATATAAATGACCAAATCAGTCTATAAAATATACTTTTCCGTTATGTTGAGTTTTTATCTAGTATTATAATCTATTAATATTTTATATTTTAGTAGTGGTGTAAGCTGTTTGTCTAGATAAGAGTCTAGTTTATAAAAAATACATAATCAGCTATTTAAAAAAAGCAAAAACTAATTATGATAGAAATTCTACAATCTTTAAGGTTAACCTTACTTAATACAGGGTATGCCAAACTAGGTACTTCATGGGATTTTGACAACGTTATTAGCCCTTTTACAAGAATGTATTACATTACTAAAGGAACTGCTAGAGTATACCATAACGATAATGTATACCACTTAAAACCAGGATACATGTATTTAATACCTAGTTTTACGTATGCTAGGTATATCTGTGATGATTATCATGAACAATATTATATTAGTTTTTTAGAAGAAATTAATAGTGGCTTATCTATATATAATTTTAAAAATTTTGAATACGAAATTAAAGCAAGTGAGCAATGTCTATATTACTTTAAAAGGTTAACTATATTAAATGCTAACAGAGAAATTAAAAATAGTGACCCAAAAACATACGATAATAGACCTACACTACAAGATTTTATTAAGCAAAATGAGAATTTAAGTACTCAAGAGTTTTTAGAAACACAAGGAATTTTAACAACCTTATTATCTAATTTTATAACTAATAAAAAACTCCCCAAAGAAATTAATTTATCTAATTCTAATTTAAATCAGATTTTAAATTACATTAATAAAAATCTACACCTACCCATTACTATAGAAGAACTTGCTAATACTTGCCACTACAGTACAGATTACTTTTCTAAATTATTTTTAAATACCTACGGATTAAGACCCAATAAATACATACAATCTAAAAGAATTGAACGCGCACAATTACTATTACTAACAACAAAAGACTCTTTAGAGGAAATAGCACAAAAAGTTGGTTTTGAAAATGTATCTTATTTCTCTAGGTCATTTAAAAAGCATACCGAAAAAACACCTGCTTCTTTTAGAAAGGAGCAGGTGAATATTTAAAGGTAAAACTTATTTTTTATTAAAATTTACGTTCTTTTCTGCCTCGCATTTTGTTTGCCTGGTTATCACCTAAGAACTTTTCTTTAACAGGATCCCAATCTAATGGTCTACCTAAGTTATAGGCAATATTTGCAATGTTACAAACCGTTGCTGAACGGTGAGCTGTTTCTGCATCACATATTGGCTGTGTTCTGTTTTTAATAGATGAAATCCAATCTTGATAATGGTTTCCTTCTGTATTATACAGTTTAATATCTGAAGCTGTAAGCTCTGCACTTACCAAATTTTTAGGTGTAGTTTCAAAATAACTACGGCTAATATCCATAGTTCCTTTAGACCCAATAAAACGAACTCCCCATCCTCTACCAAAATCTTCATGTATCATTTCTACACCATTATCATAATACATTTTTAAACCTTTAACTGCTTTTTTATCTGTAGGCGGAACATACTTTACAGGCCCAGACCTATCCATACCTAAAGCCCATTGGACAATATCAAACATATGAGCTCCCCAGTCACATAATATACCTCCACCAACTTCTTCATAAAGTCTCCAATCTGGCCAAAAATCTACATCATTACGAGATGGTGCCAACCTATGGTTATAGCCTAATAAAGGTGCTGGGCCACACCACTTGTTCCAGTTTACCTCTGCTGGTAATGTCTCTGGCTGTAAATTATAAGGTACTGCAGGGTCACCAACATTTACAAGAACTTGTTTTATGTCTCCTAAATATCCGTTTCTTACCAACTCACAAGCTCGTCTAAAGTTTTTACCCGAGCGTTGCATACTACCCGTTTGTAATATTTTATTTGTCTTTTTTACTGTTTTAACTAAATCTATACCTTCATTAATATTATGTGTTAATGGTTTTTCACAATACACATCTTTACCAGCTTTCATTGCATCTATTGCCTGTATTGCATGCCAATGATCTGGAGTTGCAATTACAACAGCATCTACATCTTTACGGTCTAGTAACTCGTTGTAATTTGTATAAGTTGTAACTCCATTGTAATTAT
This sequence comes from Cellulophaga sp. RHA19, assembly GCF_002813425.1. Lineage (NCBI taxonomy): Bacteria > Pseudomonadati > Bacteroidota > Flavobacteriia > Flavobacteriales > Flavobacteriaceae > Cellulophaga > Cellulophaga sp. RHA19. The sequence continues at coordinate 1,919,654 of NZ_PHUL01000001.1, read as the reverse complement.
TCTGTTTTCTTTTTTCTGCATATATTGCATTTACAGCCCCTTTAAACCACTCGTTTTTTGTTGACCATACATCACAAGCAGCAACAATTTGAGAGTTTGTTGCTCCAACAAAATTCTTTGCTAACCCTCTACTTTGTTTTCCTAAACCAATAAATCCTAAATTAATTCTATCACTAGGTGCAACAAATCCTCTACCAAAAATATGTCTTGGTAGTATAGTTACGGCTCCTGTTGCCAAGGCGGTTTTGGTTATAAAACCTCTTCTAGATATTTTAGAATCTGTTACTGGCTTTTTAGTACTTTTTAAGTCTTTCATTATATAGGTTGTTTTTAGTTTGATTAAAAAGGGTTACTTTTTAAAATTAAAAAATTATACCAATAAAATTACCTATACTATACTTTGTCTAGTAATAGTAGTGTTTAAAATAGTGCCATAAATGGTTAATTTTTAATAAAAAGACAAAAAAAAATCCGAAAACACTAAGCTTTCGGATTGTAGTTTATTTTTAGATCTCTTTATTTTCTTTCTTGTAAAATAGCAATAAGTTCTGTTGGATTTGACACGTAAGTTGTTTTCCCTTCAAAATATTTTTCTTTTAAATTAATAGGGTTTCCAGCAACTAATAAATGTGCTGTTGTCTGCTTTAATATAGCCGCAATTTTATCTTTTACTTTATCTGGAATTGTTGTTATAAACATAGTAAGTAACAAATCTGGTTTTACTATTTCTTGTACAGATTCTAAATTTTCAATAGGCACATGTTGACCTAAGTAATACACATTCCATCCTAAATCTTTAGCTATATATTGCGCTAACAATAATCCTATTTCATGGTGTTCATTCTCTGGTAAAAATAATACTATTTTAGATGCATCTTCCTCTGCTAATGATAAATTATCTATACCAGCAATTACTTTTTGTCTAATTAAATTAGACACAAAATGCTCTTGTGCAGGCATTACCTTATCTATTCCCCACAAAACACCTATTTGGTTTAAAAAAGGGTAAATTAAATCAGAAACTGTTTGTAATAAGCCTTTGTTTAATATGTGCCCGTCTAGTATTTTAACAAATTCTCTTTCGTTCATCTCTAACAAACACAACATAAGAGCAGTTAGCACATCGCCCTCAATGGGTTTTAATAACACCTCGGTTACATTAGCGTGTAGCTCCTCATTAGACATTTTGTCAATTTTAGACACCTTAAAACCATTGCGCTGTAAAATACTAACGTTAAGTAATTTACGTAACAACTCATCTGTGTAATATCTAATATTTGTATCTGTACGCTCTGGCTGCACAAAATTATACCTGCTCTCCCACTTACGTAAGGTATGTGCATTAATTCCGGTTAGTGTAGCAACCTGAGACATTGAATAACTACCCATTTCAACTAAATTTTCTAGTTGCAAAAATAACTTAAAAAAAGAATCAAACTTAATTTTGTCTAATTTTTTTTAAAAAAAACTGGACATTATCAAATATTTTAATACATTTGTCTAAGATTAACACTATAAAAGTTAGACAAAATGAAAACTAAAATTTATTTTTCCGCATTAATTCTATTCTTATTTGCTTTTACGTCATGTAATGATGACGATGATACTCCACCGCAAATGGAATCTCAATTAAACATTGTAGAGACGGCATCTAAAACAGATGTGCTTAGCTCTTTAGTTGCTTCACTTGCAAAATCTGATGAGAGTCCAAACTCTGACCTTATTGGTGCTTTAAGTGGTACAGGACCTTTTACAGTATTTGCTCCTACAAATGATGCCTTTACTGCTCTTTTTGCAAGTTTAGACGGGTATTCTTCTTTGGACGATTTTGATACCGAAGAAGAAAAAGCACTACTTGCTACCATTTTAAAATACCATGTAGTTGCTGGCGCAGCTGTTGCATCTGGTGACTTAACAGACGGACAAGTAATTACTACTCTTTCTGGAGAAGATGTTACTGTTACTCTAAATAACGGCGTATTTTTTAGTGATGCTTCAGAAGCAGATGCACAAGTAGTTACTGCAGATGTAGATGCTACAAACGGTATTGTACACGTTATAAACAAGGTTTTATTACCACAAACAGTAATAGACGCAATTAACCTAGGTACTCTTGTAGATGTGGTTGTTGCTAGTGATGCTTTAACTGTTTTAGAAGCTGCTGTAATTAAAGCTGGCTTAGTAGACACTTTAAACTCAGACGGACCTTTTACTGTTTTTGCTCCTACAGATACTGCTTTTTTAGCATTATTAGATATGTTAGGTGACGATTACACTTCTTTAGATGATTTTGATACTGAGGATGAAATACAATTATTAAAAGACATTTTATTATACCACGTTGTTCCTGCAAAAGTTTTATCTACAGATTTAGCTGCTGGTGAAGTTGGTACTGCTTTAGCAGATAACACAATTGAAGTGGTTGATAACGATGGTACTTTTGTTATCTCTGATGCATCAGATATTAATGCTAATATTTCTGCTGTAGATATTATGGCTTCTAATGGTGTTGCTCATGTAATAGACAAGGTTTTATTACCACAAGCTGCTGTAGATTTTATTGCAGACCAACAACCAACTATTGTAGATTTAGCAGTAGCTACAAACGATTTATCTTTATTAGTTGGTGCTTTACAACAAGCAGATGCTGGTTTAGTAGAATTATTAGGAACAGATGGACCTTTTACTGTATTTGCACCTACTAATGCTGCTTTTGCTGCTTTGTTAGAAGAATTAGGAGATGACTACAATGAGCTTTCAGATTTTGATACTGAAGATGAAAAAGAAATGTTAGCTACTATTTTAAAATATCACGTAGTTGCTGGTACGGCTGCATTGTCTACAGATTTAAGTAACGGACAAATGATAGCTACAGCGCAAGGAGAAGATATTACTATTAATTTAACTGATGGTGTATTTATACAAGATGCTACAGATACAGATGCTGCTGTTGCAACAGCAGATATAGAGGCTAAAAATGGAGTTATACATATTATAGATAAAGTATTATTACCACAAGCAATTGTAGATGCTTTACAGCCTAACATTGTAGAGTTAGCTATTGCTACAGACGATTTATCTTTATTAGTTGGTGCATTACAACAAGCAGATGCTGGTTTGGTTGAGTTATTAGGTATGGAAGGGCCATTTACGGTTTTTGCACCTAGTAATGCTGCTTTTGAAGCTTTATTTGAAGATTTAGGACCAGATTATACAACTTTAGCTGATTTTGATACTGATGAGGAAAAAGCATTATTAGCAGACATACTTAAATACCATGTTGTTTCTGGTGCTGCTGTTTTATCTACAGACTTAACAGACGGACAATTAATTACAACTGCATTAGGACAAGACTTAACTGTTAACTTAACAGGAGGTGTATTTATTGCAGATGCCGGTGATAATAATGGTGAAGTAATTACTGCAGACGTAGAGGCTAGTAATGGTGTTGTACATATTATAAATAAAGTTTTATTTCCAGACACACATTAATTTGAGATAAAATTAGCCTGTTGGTTAGGTTAATTTGGTTGTTGTACCGGTGATGTAAAAAATCACCGGTTTTTATTATTATTTATAAAACATATAGTATCTTAGGAAGATACTTGTTAACTCTTTATGAAAAAAGTTATTATTATAGGGTCTGGATTTTCTTCATTATCTGCTAGTTGCTACTTAGCAAAAGCTGGTTATGATGTAACAATGCTAGAAAAAAATACAACAACTGGTGGTAGAGCTAGACAACTAAAAACAAATGGTTTTGTTTTTGATATTGGTCCTACTTTTTATTGGATGCCAGATGTTTTTGATAAATTTTTTGCTGATTTTGGTAAAAAAACAAGTGAATATTACCAATTAGATCAATTAAATCCTGCATACCAAATTTATTTTGGTAAAAATGACTCTATTTCTATTTCTGAGGATTTTAATGAAACTAGAGACACTTTTGAAAAAATTGAACCAGGCAGTGGTAAACAACTAGAGCGTTTTATAAACAAAGCGCGTATTAATTATGATATTGCCATAAAGAAACTTGTATATAACCCTGGTGAAAATTTATTTGAAATAATAAATAGTAAAACAATTACTAAGCTATACGAGTTTATACTTACTATAAAAAATCAGGTTTCTGGTTACGTAAAAAATGATAAGCTTCGTAAAGTTTTAGAGTTTCCAGTATTGTTTTTAGGTGCAAAACCAAGCAATACGCCCTCATTTTATAACTTTATGAATTATGCCGACCTTAAATTAGGTACTTGGCACCCACAAGGTGGTATGTACAAAGTTGTAGAGGGTATGCAAAAATTAGCACAAAGTTTAGGCGTAAAAACTATTACAGATAGTCCTGTTTTAAAAATTAATATAGAGAACGGAAAAGTTAAAGGTGTAGATAGTAAAAGTGGTTATTTAGAATGTGACATTCTTTTAAGTGGCGCAGACTACCACCATACAGAAACATTATTACCAAAACAATACAGACAATACACAGAAAGTTATTGGGACAAGAAAATATTTGCTCCTTCTGCCCTATTGTTTTTTGTAGGTTTTAATAAAAAAATTGAAGCGGTAAACCATCATACATTATTTTTTGATACTGATTTTGAAGAGCACGCTAAAACAATTTATGACACTAAAGAATGGCCAAATAAGCCTTTGTTCTATGCTAGTTTCCCTAGTAAAACAGATGCTACTAGTGCTCCTAATGGCAAAGAAGCTGCAATATTTTTAGTGCCAATTGCACCAGATATAGAAGACACAAAAGAGTTAAGAGAACATTACTTTAATCAGATTATAGAAAGAGTAGAAAAACTTACAGACCAAAGTCTTAAAGAAGATATTCTATTTAAAGAATCTTATTGTGTAGATAACTTTAAAGATGATTACAACTCCTATAAAGGAAATGCATATGGTTTAGCAAATACGTTAATGCAAACCCATATTTTAAGACCTAAATTAAAGAGTAAAAAAGTAGATAATTTATATTTCTGCGGACAATTAACTGTTCCAGGACCAGGTGTGCCACCATCATTAATTTCTGGCAAAGTAGTAAGTGAACTAATTTTAAAACACAGTAAATAATGAAAGCTCTGTTTGATTCCTCTAGCGTTAATTGTAGTAAATTAATAACCACAACCTATAGTACATCATTCTCTATAGGTATTAAGCTTTTTGCACCTTCTATTAGACCCGCTATATATTCTATATATGGTTTTGTTAGGTATGCAGATGAGATTGTAGACACGTTTCATGACTATGAGCAAGAAACACTTTTAAATGAGTTTGAAGAAGAATACAGAAAGTCGCTTACTCGTAAAATAAGTTTAAACCCAATAATAAATTCTTTTCAAGAAGTGGTTTTAAAATATGAGTTACAAGAATATGTAGATGCATTTTTAACCAGTATGCGTTTTGACCTTAACAAGACAGAATACAGCACTAGAGAAGAGTACAACGAGTATATTTACGGTTCTGCAGATGTAGTAGGCTTAATGTGCTTGCGCGTTTTTGTTAATAATGATAACGCAAGGTTTAATCACTTAAAAGAATCTGCTCAGTACTTAGGATCTGCTTTTCAGAAAGTAAATTTTTTAAGAGACTTTAAAGATGATATAAACGAATTAGGAAGGTCTTATTTTCCAGAGTTAGACACAAATACACTTACACATACTGCTAAAGAACATATTTTATTAGATATAGAAAACGACTTTGCCGAAGCTTACAAAGGCATAGTTCAACTACCCTTAGAAAGCAGATTAGGTGTTTTTGTAGCTTACAAGTACTATTCTAAACTACTTAAAAAACTTAAAAAAGCAGATACTAGTAGTATTATGAATAGTAGAATACGCATCTCTAACCCTCTAAAATTTTTAATATTAACTAAGGCATATATTAGATTTAAATTTAATATTATTTAAAGTAAATTCTTATAACTTTATAGGTTATTAGATGTACTTTAAAACTTAGTTGATGAAATTATTATTTTGCTTTTGGATTTTACTTTTTAATACAACAACAAATTGTTCTAATTTAGATAGCGTAAGAAGTCAGTTTCATACAATTAAAACCAATGATGATTTAAAAAAATTTATTAAAACTTGCGAAGATTTAAATTGTGAATTAGCTACACCGTACGTTGCATCATGCATAATGAAGAAAGCAGAATTTACAATTTGGCCATTTAAAAAACTAGCTTACTTTAATGAAGGAAAAAAAGAACTAGAGAGCTACATTAAAAAATATCCAAATGACCTAGAAGCAAGGTACGTTAGGTATTTAGTACAAAGTAACATTCCTAGTTTCTTAGGCTACAACACAAGAATTGCTGCAGACAAAAAGTTTATCACGGATAATTTAGAAACATCAAAATTACCAGTAAACTATAAAAAAATAATTTTAAAAAATATAAATACAATAAGTCCCAATTAATGAAAATAGTACTTTTTATACTAATTACGGTTGTTACATTTGCTGTTATGGAAGTTATAACTTGGCTAACCCACAAATATGTAATGCATGGCTTTTTATGGATTTTACACGCAGATCATCATCAACCTAAATACCCACACCCTTTTGAAAAAAATGATTTGTTTTTTGTAATATTCGCAATCCCTAGTATTGCCTTATTTTTCTTTGGTATTAGACCACAACTAAACTTTATGTTCTTCATTGGTCTTGGAATTCTTTTTTACGGCATAGCATATTTTCTTATTCATGATGTTCTTATACACCAACGTTTTAAATGGTTTAAAAAAACAAAAAACAAGTATTTAATAGGTTTACGCAAAGCGCATAAAGTACATCATAAACACTTAGGTAAAGCACACGGAGAGTGCTTTGGAATGTTATATGTTCCAAAAAAATATCACAAACAATACAAAGCTTAATGAAACCCTATTACTACCTACTTATAAATATTGCCTGTATAAGCATACCATTTATTGCTAGTTTTTACCCAAAACACGCGTTTTATAAAAAATGGGGTTCTTTTTTTAAAGCGTCTATACCTGTTGCTTTATTTTTTATTATATGGGATTATTGGTTTACTGCAATTGGAGTTTGGGGATTTAACAAAAGTTATTTAACTGGACTTTTTTTAGGAGAATTACCAATTGAAGAAATACTTTTTTTTATAGCTATACCATATGCATGTGTATTTACTTATTTTGCACTTCTGCACTTAGTTAAAAATAATCCACTACAAAAAGCTGAAAAGTATATTACTTTTATACTAACTGTTGTATCAATACTAATAGCTGTTTTATTTTACAACAAACTTTATACATTTACAACAGCAGTTTTAGGAGCTGTTTTTCTTTCATATTTAAGTTATAAAAAAATAAACTTAAGTTACCATTACCTAACATACTTATTAATTATTCCTTTTTTTATGGCTAGTAACGGTATACTAACAGGTAGTTTTTTAGAGTCTCCCATAGTTTGGTATAACAATGCAGAAACTATTGGTTTTAGAATGGGTACCATTCCTGTAGAAGATTCATTTTACGGTCTAATACTTATTTTTATGAATATTGAATTGTTTCGCTTTTTTAACAAAAAGAAACAATTAAACGCTTAATTTTCAATACCTTCTTTATAAACTTTTAAAGCTCTTTCTCTAGCAGATTTATGCTCTACCATTGGTTCTGGGTAATTAAAACCTTCTAACTCTGGTATCCATTGTCTAACATATTTAAAATCTTTATCAAACTTTTTAAGTTGTGTTATAGGATTAAATATTCTAAAATAAGGAGCAGCATCACAACCGGTACCTGCAGCCCATTGCCAATTGCCGTTATTAGATGCTAACTCATAATCTAAAAGCTTTTTAGCAAAGTAAGCTTCTCCCCATTGCCAGTCTATTAACAAATGCTTACATAAAAAGCCAGCCGTTATCATACGTACTCTATTGTGCATATAACCTGTTTGGTTAAGTTGCCTCATACCAGCATCTACCATAGGATAGCCAGTATTACCAGAACACCATTTTTCAAAATCGTCTTTATTGTTACGCCATTTTATACCATCATACTTAGACCTAAAATTTTGAGTGACAACTTTTGGAAAATGATATAAAATTTGAGTAAAAAATTCTCTCCAAACCAATTCACTCAAAAATACACTTTCTAAACCATCTAAGCCTCTAATTAGTTTACGTACACTTACGGTTCCAAAACGTAAATGCGGGCCTAGGTACGTTGTTATATCATCAGAAGGAAAATCTCTTTTATCTGCATATATGCTTAAATGACCTAAATTATAAGGTTGTACCTCTATAGAAGAAGTTGTAAAGCCTAAATCTTCTAAAGAAGGAAAACTATGGTCTATTTTTAATAAATTATCTTTAAAATCACATACTTTCTCTTCTATTAAGCTAGGCTTAAATAAAGATTTCCACTTATTTTTAAACGGTGTATATACGGTGTAAGGATCTCCATCGTTTTTTAGAACATCGTTTTCTTCAAAAATAACACTGTCTTTATATACAGATACATTTATATTTTTTTCTTCTAGAAAGGATATAATTTTACTATCCCTGTCTTTAGCATAAGGCTCATAATCCTTATTAAAAAAAACATTCTCAATAGTGTAATCTTCTGTTAATTTTTTCCACGCATCTTCTGGCGTTGTATGTAGACAAAATACCCCACCATTATGCTTTTTTAAACTTGAATTAACATCTGAAAGCGTTTTGTGAATAAAAGTGACTCTTGCATCGTCATTATCCAATTCGTTTAGAATTTTTTTATCGAAAATAAAAATAGGCAGCACTCGTTTTCCAGATTTTAAAGCATAATGTAATGCTGTATTATCCTCTATTCTTAAATCTCTTCTAAACCAAAAAACCGATATTTTATCACTCATAAAAACTATATTAAAGCTTCATTTCAAAAATAAGGCCTATTCATTAAAAATACTACTTAACATAGTGTAAATACAAGAAAAATAGCCTTGAAAATATAAAATGAAAAAGTTTATTTATACATACCACATAGTTATATTTGTATCCTGCAAAATTTGGCCACGTGGCGGAATTGGTAGACGTGCTACCTTGAGGGGGTAGTGTTCTTATGAACGTGCTGGTTCGACTCCAGTCGTGGTCACAAAAAAAGCGCTTCTAGTAGAGCGCTTTTTATTTTTATGTTTTTAAATTAATTGTTTAATAACTCATTTAATATTTCTCTTGTTTTTGTACTGTTCCAATCTTTTGCTCCTGTTTCTTGTACTACAATTTCCCCTGACTTGCTTAAAATGTATGTAGTGGGAATTACATCATAGTTTAGCTCTTTGGGTAATTTATAATTAGAGTAATACACATTAAAACTGAAGTTATTTTCTTTTAAATAAGCATTTACCTTTGCCACTTTATCACTTGCTAGAAACACAAAAACAACCTTATCCTGATAATCTGTGTATAATTTTTGTAAGCTTGGCATTTCTGCTACACAAGGCGGACACCATGTAGCCCAAAAATTAATTAAAACTACTTTACCTTTATAGTCTTGTAAATTATAAACATCTCCTTTAGCGTTTGTAAATTTCCAATTGTAATTTTGCAATGTAACTTGCTCTTTGGCTTCTATTTTAGCTGCGCTGCCAGAAAAAATTCTGTTTGCAAACACCTTAACTTTAAAACCCAATGGTGTAAATACTATTGCAACTATAAGTACATAAAAAACAATATTGAATATTCTCTTTCTTGTAATCGCCATTACTATTCCGCTATAAGTCTATCTATAGTCTCGTATACCGTATTATTATCCCAGTTAGAGATTCCTTCTTCATAAATAACAATATTGCCTTGTTTATCTACTACATAACTAGATGGTACTTTTTCTGTATTTACAGCGTGCTTAGCATCAATAATTAAATAGGTAACTGGAAAAGTAAATTTCTTTAACGCCATAAATTCTTCTACAACGTCTTTTTCTTCATTAGTAATAATATAAAAATCTACTTTGCCTTTATAAGCATTATAAAAATTCTGAATAGATTGTAGTTCTGCTTCACAATGTACTTTCCATGATGCCCAATTGTTTATAAAAATCACATTTCCTTTAGACTTTTTAAAATTAAACAAGTTGTGATTTTCATCTTTTAAAACCCAGTCATAATCTGTTACTGTTTTCTGATTTTCTTTTGCTATTACAGATGGTGCAGTAGCTACCATTTTATTTAAAAAAATTTTTCCCATATGCCCTAAGGGAGTCCAAAAAAATGCTGCTACAAGAAGCATTATTAAAAGAGTAAAAACTGTTTTCTTTTTCATTTTATATTGTATAGTTACCTCTAAAATATGAAGATAAATTCATATAAAAATAAAAACTCCCGAATTACTTCGGGAGTTTCCTTTTATTAAAACAAACTTGGCTTATGCCGCGTTTTCTTTTTTAATTACATTTAAAGCAGAACCTTCTCTATACCAATCTATTTGAGGTTGGTTATACGTATGGTTTAGCTTAATAACATCTTTACTACCATCTGCATGCACTAACTCTAAAGTTAATTGCTTTTCTGGTGCAAAATCTGCTATATCTACAAAGTTAAATGTATCATCTTCTTGTACAAGATCATAATCTGCTTCATTAGCAAACGTTAATCCTAACATACCTTGCTTTTTAAGGTTTGTTTCATGAATACGCGCAAAAGATTTTACTATTACAGCTGCAACACCTAAATGTCTTGGCTCCATAGCTGCGTGTTCACGAGAAGATCCTTCTCCATAGTTATGATCACCCACAACTACAGATCTAACACCTGCTGCTTTGTATGCACGTGCCGTGTCTGGTACGCCTGCAAACTCACCTGTTAATTGATTTTTAACAAAATTGGTCTTTTTACCAAAAGCGTTAACAGCACCAATTAAACAGTTATTAGAAATATTATCTAAGTGACCACGGAAACGTAACCAAGGACCAGCCATAGAAATGTGGTCAGTTGTACATTTACCAAAAGCTTTGATAAGCAATTTAGCTCCCATTAAACTTTCGTCTTTTATTGGAGTAAATGGCTCTAACAATTGTAATCTTTCAGAATCTGGAGAAACTTTAACTTCTACACCAGAACCATCTGCATCTGGAGCTAAGTAACCAGCATCTTCTACATCAAAACCTTGTGGAGGTAATTCTATACCTAAAGGCATATCTAATTTTACTTCCTCACCATCTTCGTTAATTAATGTATCGTTCATTGGGTCAAAATCTAAACGACCAGATATTGCTATTGCAGCAACCATTTCTGGTGAACCAACAAATGCGTGTGTATTAGGGTTACCATCTGCTCTTTTAGAGAAGTTACGGTTAAATGAGTGTACAATTGTGTTTTTCTCATCTCCTTTAGCATCACTTCTATCCCATTGACCTATACAAGGTCCACAAGCGTTAGTAAATACTGTTGCTCCTAGGTTTTCAAAAATATCTAAAATACCGTCTCTTTCTGCAGTAAAACGAATTTGTTCTGAACCAGGGTTGATACCAAAATCTGATTTAGGCTTAATTTTTTTATCTACAGCTTGTTTAGCAATAGAAGCTGCTCTAGTTAAATCTTCGTATGAAGAGTTAGTACAAGAACCAATTAATCCCCAATCTACTTTTAAAGGCCAATCATTTTCTTTTGCTTTTTCTCCTAACTGACCTACTGGCGTAGCTAAATCTGGAGTAAAAGGTCCGTTTAAATGAGGTCTTAATTCATCTAAGTTTATTTCTATAATTTCATCAAAATATTGCTCTGGATTAGCATATACTTCTGGATCTGCTGTTAAATGCTCTTTTACTTGGTTAGCAGCATCTGCAACGTCACTACGGTCTGTAGCACGTAAATAACGTTCCATAGACTCATCATAACCAAATGTAGAAGTAGTTGCACCTACTTCTGCACCCATATTACAAATTGTACCTTTACCTGTACAAGAAAGGTTTTTAGCACCTTCTCCAAAATATTCTACAATTGCACCTGTACCACCTTTTACAGTTAAGATACCAGCAACTTTTAAAATAACATCTTTAGCTGAAGTCCAACCAGAAATATTACCTGTTAATTTAACACCTATTAATTTAGGAAACTTAAGCTCCCAAGCCATACCTGCCATAACATCTACAGCATCTGCACCACCAACACCAATAGCAACCATACCTAAACCACCAGCGTTAACTGTATGAGAATCTGTACCAATCATCATTCCGCCTGGAAATGCATAATTTTCTAAAACTACTTGGTGAATAATACCTGCTCCTGGTTTCCAGAAACCAATACCGTATTTGTTAGAAACAGACTCTAAAAAGTTAAATACTTCAGCACTTGTAGAATTAGCAACCTTTAAATCTGGTGCAGCACCACTTTTTGCTTGTATTAAGTGATCACAGTGTACTGTTGTAGGAACTGCAACTTTTGGCTTACCAGCTTGCATAAACTGTAGTAATGCCATTTGTGCGGTGGCATCTTGACAAGCAATACGGTCTGGTGCAAAATCTACATAATCTTTACCTCTTGTAAATTTAGTATTTGGATTACCATCCCATAAGTGAGAATACAATATTTTTTCTGAAAGTGTAAGTGGCTTTCCTACTATTTCACGAGCCTTATCTACTCGTTCAGCCATACGGGCATAAACCCCTTTTATCATATCAATGTCAAATGCCATTCCTTTTAGTTTTGAGTTTAATTTATTGCAATTCCACAAAATTAATAAAATCTAAAGGGTAAACGAAGAAATTTGGCAACGATTACTATTATTTTGCTGAAAAATCAAAAAAAAGTACTTGTAAAAATGAATGCATCATTTTTTACTTAAAATTTTATCAAATTGTTTACGAAAACGTTTGAAATTGATTTTTCTTTATTAGAACAATTTAGCAATAATTTGCTCTTCAGAGATACCTTCTGCCTCTGCTTTGTAGTTTTTAATTATTCTATGTCTTAATATACCAATTGCTACAGCTTGTACATCTTCTATATCTGGAGAAAACTTACCGTTTATAGCAGCGTGTGCTTTAGCTGCTAATATTAAATTTTGTGATGCTCTTGGTCCTGCTCCCCAATCTATATATTGTTTTACATAATCTTCTGCTGTGTCTAGATTTGGTCTAGTTTTATTTACCAATTTTACAGCATATTCTACAACATTATCTGGCACAGGAATTCTACGTACTAGATGTTGTACAGCAACAATTTCTTCTGCACTAAACAAAGCGTTAATTGTTGGTTTATTATCTGATGTTGTACGCTTTACAACCTCAACTTCTTCTGCTACAGATGGGTATTGTAATTCTATAGCAAACATAAACCTATCTAGCTGTGCTTCTGGCAAAGGATAAGTACCTTCTTGCTCTATTGGGTTTTGCGTAGCTAAAACAAAATAAGGTAGCTCTAGCTTATAGTTTTGACCTGCTATTGTAACAGACCTCTCTTGCATTGCCTCTAAAAGTGCTGCCTGTGTTTTAGGCGGAGTCCTATTTATTTCATCAGCCAATATAATATTAGAAAAAATTGGTCCTTTAATAAATTTAAAGTTTCTTTTTTCATCTAATATTTCACTACCTAAAATATCACTAGGCATTAAATCTGGTGTAAACTGTATCCGTTTAAAATCTAAACCTAAAGTTTGGGCTATTGTATTAACCATTAAGGTTTTTGCCAAACCGGGCACACCTACTAACAAAGAGTGACCACCTGTATAAATAGATAATAAAATTTGATCTATTACCACATCTTGGCCCACAATTACTTTGGCAATTTCTTGCTTTAATGCGTGGTGTTTTTCAACTAGATTTTTAACAGCAGTTACATCAGACATATAGTTCTACTATTTTTTAAACCAGTTATTTTTAAACTCGCAATCTTTATTGTCTTTATTAATACTAACGTAGGTATCATTAATATGTTCTACCATCCATTTTTGTATAGCATCTACTCTTTTTTGCGTTAATGCTAATTCCTGAATTTTAATATAATCTTGTGCAAAATCCGCTACGTGCTCATCATACCTATTGGTAATCTTCATTATCTTATACTTTTTTGCACCACCTTTTTGCTCTACCTCTAAAATTGGCATAGAGATTTCATTATCTTTAATATCTCTAACTTGGTTGTACAACTCTGGTTGCATTTTAGTAAGCTCAAACTTAGTACTAAAATCTTGTGGGTTTCTTAACTGTCCGCCTTCAAATTTTGTTTCCTTTTGATCAGAAAAATTTAAAGCAGCTTCTGCAAATGTTAATTCTCCATCTAAAATTCTCTGTCTTATTTTCTCTAATTCTATCCTAGCTGCTTCTAGTCTTTCATCAGATACTTTAGGCGCCATAAGAATATGCCTTACATCTCTTTCTTGACCTTTAATTTTTTCTAAGTATATAATGTGATATCCAAACTGTGTTTCAAAAGGTTCAGAAACTTCGCCCTCTTTTAGACTAAAAGTTACATCTTTAAATTCCTTTACAAATCCAGACTCTTTAGATATACCTGGATAAAAACCACCATTAGACCTAGATCCTTCATCCTCAGATGAAATAATTGCTTTAATTTTAAAACTAGAACCACCTTCTAAAACATCTTCTCTTATTTTATTAAGCTTGTCTATTACTTTTTGTTTTTCTTCATCACTAGCTTCTGGTTGTTTTACAATTTGTGCTATCTCTAACTGTGCACCAAAAACTGGTCTCTCATCCTTTGGTATTTTCTTGTAAAATTGTCTAACTTCTTCTGGAGTAATTTCTATTTCTGCTACAATTTTTTGTTGCATTTTTTCAGACAACATTCTTAGCTTATTTATTTTAAAAAGATCTTCTCTTAATGCTTCCTGAGAATCTTTTTTGTAATACTTAAGCAATTTGTCCATAGAACCAATTTGCCCCACTAAACTTTGTATTTGTCTTTCACTTGTTGCATTTACCTCATCATCAGAAACTAACAAACTATCTTGTACTGCTTGGTGTGCGTACAAACGGTCTTCCATTAATTTACCTAACAAACCACATTTAGTTACATCATCTTCAGACACACCTTGACTACGTAAATCTATCAATGTTTTTTCAATATCAGAATCTAATATTACATGATCTCCTACAACTGCAGAAACACCATCTAATTTTATTCTTTTAAAGTTAGATTTTATAGTGTCTTGCGCTATTTGCACAACATCTTCTACCTGCTCTTGTTCTTGCATTGCATTAGCTGTAAAGCTTACAGTTAATAACATTGCTAGTAAAAAAGTAATGTTGTTATTCTTGTTTTTCATATGTCTCAAATTCCTTATTTTTAATAGCTTCATCTATAATATCTACTTCTAGTTTCCTTAAGTATTCTATTCTTCTACGGTTAAGCAAAACACGTTTAATTGTAGGTGTAATATACTGTAAAGGTGCAGGTTCGTTTTTATCTAACATATCTACAACCTTTGTCAAATATACCCCTAATGAATCTTGCATTTCAAAAAATTGTGATTTTTTTAAATACTGCTTCTCATTTTCTGATGTTAAAGGAGGTATTTCGCTAGTTAACCTAGATGCCTCTACCCAAACAGAATCATTAAAGTTAACTTTTCTAAACTGTACACTAATAGAGTCTAAATACATTCGGTCTTTTTCAGTAAAACCTTTTAATTTATCTATTACCGCAGACTTATTTATAAACTGTGGTGGTAACTCTACATAACGTACACGTAGAATTTTTTCGTTTAGTTTAAAATTTTCTTTCTCTTTTTGGTAAAAAGTATTTAACTCCTCCTTGCTAATTACCGTATCTTGCTTTTTCTGTACCAAAGCTTCTTTGTAAGCTCCTGTATACAAATCTGTTTTGTAATTAGCCACAAGCCTATCAAACTCTGTTAACTGCTCTTCAGACAGATTTACTTTAGATTTAGACATAAGCAATTGCTTAGATGCCCAATTATTAATATAATTGGTAACTAAGGTTATACTATCTTCTTTAGCTGTGCCTTTAGGTACTAAATCTACTAAGTCTTCTTTGTATAAAAAGTTCTCTCCTACTCTTGCTACTGCTTCTTTATCTTTATCACTAACAAAAACACCTTGGCAAGAGCTAAGTGTTAACGTGCCATAAAGTATTCCTAACAAGAAAACTAACTTATTTGTATGTTGCATAAATTGGTGCATCACGCAAAAATAACAATTAGATGTTGCGATACAAGATTTATTGTAAAATGATTAACACTTTTTAGCATCAAACAATAAAAAAAGTTAATTTTTAACATCAAAAAACTCCTTTAGACCTTAAAAAAGTATTTTTTTATGTGATTTACACTACATTGTTTTCATAAAGAAATAGTAGTTTTACCCTTATTACACCAAATTAACTACTACTAAATGTCTAAAAAAATAAAACTTATTTGGGATTTTAGAGGTCCCGCAGCAGAGAAAACTGCAGAGCACCATGAAATACATTTAAAAGAATTTATTACCGCAGAGAATTTACAATTAAACATTACGGGCTTTAATGCTTTAACAGATATGCATAGTATTGCTTATTTAGTTGTTAACGAGGCAGAAATGATTACTGTTAGAGATGCTTTAAAACCACATAGAGGAGAATTATACACTGCAGAATGAAACATTTTACACTCATTATATGTACGCTAGTGCTACTTTTTTCTTGCAAAGAAAAACAGCAAAAAATAAACCACCCTATTGACTATTTTTTAGCATCTAAAAGTGATAATATAAAAAAGGTTCTGGACAGTATTTCTAAACACGAAGTACAATTTAGATATACCGAGATAAATAAAAAAAACGGATTGTATATAGCCAGAAACTATGATTTTAATACTAATCCTAAAAACTATTTTTACCCTGCTAGCTCTGTTAAATTACCGATTGCCATTTTAACTTTAGAAAAAATATTTGAAAGTGATAATCTTACTAAGGATACCGAATTTTTTATTGAAGGAGACTCTATTAAAACAACATTTGCCAAAGAAATAATTAAAATATTTGCTGTTAGCGATAATGACGCCTATAACAGGTTATTTGAGTTTTTAGGTCAGGATTACATTAATAAAAAATTAAAAGAAAAGGGCATTAAAAATGTTAGAATAGCTCATAGATTAGCTACAGAAGATGCTGATAATGTTACCACAAAACCTTTGGTTATTTATTTAAATGATAGCACTACAACAAACAGTAAAGCCATAATTAACAGCCCTATTTTACCTTTAAACCTCAATAAGATTAAAAAAGGCATTGGTTATATTGATGAAGAAAATATATTACAAAAAGAGGCTTTTAATTTTAGCTTGAAGAATTTTTACAGTATTGAAGCTCAGCAACAAGTTTTGCAACGCGTTATTTACCCAGAATCATTTACAAAAGAACAACAGTTTAATTTGTATTTGGATGATATAGCATTTTTAAAAAACGCAATGAGCAATACTCCTAAAGACGCTGGCTATACTAGTGATTCTTATTATGACAGTTATGTAAAGTTTTTTATGTTTGGCAACACAAAAGACCCTATACCAAACAATATAAAGATATACAATAAGGTTGGTTACGCATATGGTACACTAACAGATTGTGCTTTTATTGAAGACACAGAAAACGATATTAGTTTTATGCTAACAGCAACTATTCTAGTAAATAAAAATGGCGTTTTTAATGACAATAACTACGAGTATGAAACTGTGGGAATTCCATTTTTAGCAGAATTAGGTAGAGAATTTTACAATTACAACCTGCAAAAAAAGTAGAACTAAAATTAACCTATTATACTATTTAACACTTAAACTTGTTATAGTATATAACCAATTAATTTTGTAAACTGTTATATTTCACTGTTTACGGGGTACAAACCAACCTATAGTTATCGCTACATTGCGTGCTACTATAACAACACGTAATTTTTAGGAACCAGCTTATGGCAAACGACCAAGAATATTTAAATAACCTAACCAAGCAGTTTGAAATTCTTTTAAGCAAGCAAGAGCACTTTGCTAAAGAACTAATGGTTCTACACAAAGAAATAGAGCGACTTAAAAAAGATGGTATTCCTAAACAAAAAAGTAGTGTAAAGCCTGCAACTATTACAACACCAGAAGTTACCCCTATTACAGAACCTACAGTAGAAAAGCCTACAGTAAAAGAACCTGTTATAGAAGTGACAAAAGATGTTTATAAAGACCCTATTACTGCCCCGCAAAATGCAACTACACAACCTAAACAAAATATAAAACCTAGAGAAAAAAGAATCTCTAAACCTAAAGGCAAATCTAATATTGAAAAATTTATTGGAGAAAACCTTTTAAACAAAATAGGTATTCTAATAGTTGTTATAGGCGTTGCAATCGGTGCTAAATACTCTATAGAAAACAATTTAATTAGTCCGTTAACAAGAATAATTTTAGGATACTTAACCGGTCTAGGTTTACTTGGTCTTGGAATTAAATTAAAAGAAAAATACACTAGTTACAGTGCTGTTTTAGTAAGTGGCTCTATTGCCATACTCTACTTTATAACGTTTGCTGCCTATAGTTTTTACGATATATTTTCGCAAATACCCGCTTTTGCAATAATGGTATTACTCACCGTATTTACAGTTATTGCCGCTATTAACTACAACAAACAAGCAATTGCACATATTGGCTTGGTTGGCGCATACGCTGTTCCTTTTTTACTTAGTAGTGGATCTGGACAAGTTGGAATTTTATTTACATATATGTCTATAATTAACATAGGCATTTTAACATTGTCATTTAAAAAAGATTGGAAGGGCTTATTCTACTCTGCTTTTATATTTACTTGGTTAATTTATAGCTCTTGGTTTGTATCTAAATATGAAGACTACTACTTTACAGAGGCTTTTACCTTCTTATTTATTTTCTTTGCCATATTCTACACAACTTTTATTGTAAATAAGGTAAAAAAGAACCAAGCATTTAATGCTAGTTCTATTATAATATTACTAGTAAACTCTTTCTTCTTTTTTGGCTTTGGCTTTTACATTTTAAGCTATACAAAAGATTATGATAGCTATTTAGGCTTATTTACGGTTGCAAATGCGTTGTTGCATTTTATTGCTGGCACTATTTTATACAAACAAAAATTAGCAGATAGTAAGCTTTTATATTTTATATTAGGTATGGTGTTTGTTTTTATCACCATTGCTGTACCTGTACAACTAGACGGTAATTACGTTACTATTTTATGGATTACTATTGCCGCTTTACTTTTCTGGATTGGCTCATCAAAAGGCGCGCCTATATTAAAGCAAATCTCTTATCCATTAATAATATTATCTCTACTAAGCTTGTTTCAAGATTGGGGCACTTACTACTTAGATCATAGTTATTATAGTGATTACGTAGGTAATGTTACTCCACTATTGAACGTAAATTTATTAGGATCTTTACTTAGTATTGCTTCTTTGTATTTCATTTATACAACCAATAAAAAACACAATACCAAAAACAACGTTTTATCTTACATTGCCCCAATAGTATTAATATTAGTAACATTTAGTAGTTTCTTTGTAGAAATAATACACTACTTTAATTTAGCTCTAGATAAGTCTAAAATTATAATAGACAAAACAGACATTTATAGCAACCCTATTAATTATGACATTAATAGCTTTAGCATACTAACACTTGTATACTACACCTTGTTATTCTTTTCTATACTAAGTATTATAAATATTAAAAAGATAAAAATCAGAGCATTAGGTATTGCAAACATTAGTATTAACAGTCTTGTTTTATTTATTTCTTTAACAATTGGTCTACTTATTGTAAGTGACTTAAGAGATAGCTATTTAGATCCGTCTGAATATTACAACTCTGGAAGTATGCACCTTGCAGTAAGGTATATACTTTATGCGTTTATAGCACTAATAGTATACTGTACTTACAGCTACACTAAGCAAAGTTTTATGCGCATAAACTTTAAAATTGCGTTTTCTATACTACTTAACATTACTGTACTTTGGATTTTAAGCAGTGAACTTATTAATTGGATAGACTTGTCTGGTGCAGAACAAACATACGGACTAGAGCTAACCATTTTATGGGGGCTATATTCTTTCTTCTTGGTAGCTAAAGGCATCTGGAAAAAAATTAAATACTTACGTATTGGAGGTATTATTTTATTTGGAATCACCATAATTAAGCTATTCTTTTTAGATTTGGCATCTTTAAACACTATATCAAAAACTCTTGTCCTAGTTATATTAGGGCTATTAATTTTAGGAGTTTCATTTTTATACAATAAGTACAAAAACAAAATTTTTGATGAGACAAAAGCAGAATAAATTCACACTATTTTTTTTACTGATCACAGTTGCATTTTACGGTCAAATGCAAAATTATGATGCTAAAATTGAGCTTAAAAATATTAAAGGCACCTGGCATACAATTACACTGCCAGACGTTGTTTTCTCTAATACACAGGAACGCTTAAGTGATATTCGTATTTATGGTATAACAGCCAAAAATGATACTATTGAAGCGCCCTACCTGTTAAACTACACATCTCCTAAGCTAAAAACAAAAACGGTAGATTATAAATTACTAAATGCTAGCACTAAAGATGGCGTATATTATTTTACACTTAAAGTACCTTCTAAAGATGCTATTAACCACATAAAACTAAATTTTGAGAATTCTAATTTTGATTGGAAAGTTTTGGTAGAAGCTAGTCATCACCAAAAAAAATGGTTTAAAATATATGATGACTATAGAATTGTTGCCATAAAAAATAGTCAAACCAATTACAGCTTTACAGACATTACTTTTCCTGCTGCGGAATTCAGTTATTTTAGAATAGGCATTAAGAGTGATGAAGAACCAATATTAGAAAAAGCTACATTAGAACACCAACAACAGACAGCAGCTAATATTACAGACAGAACAGTAAAATCTTTTAATGTAGTTGAAGATAAAAAAAATAAAAAAACAATAGTAAATATTGCGTTTGATAGAAAAGCACCTACACATCAAATCACCGTAAAGGTTAACAATAAAATAGACTACTACAGACCTATAAAAATTGAAGAACTAATAGACAGTGTTAAAACAGAAAAAGGGTACGTTTACAACTACAATACCCTAAGAATTGGCACATTATCATCTATTGAAAATAACGCATTTACTTTTGATAATACTTTTTCAAAAAAAATAAGAGTTACTATTTTAAATTTTGATAATCAACCTTTAAAAATAGATAATATAAACGCCAAGGGTTACAAATACCAACTAACAGCTAGGTTTACCGAACCAGCTACGTATTATTTAACCTATGGTAACAAAAGTGCCTACGCACCAAATTACGATATTGCACAGCTAAACATAAAAATGCCAGAAGACATTAAAGGCTTAACTATTGGTTCAGTAACAGAAATTGCAAAAAAAGAAGAAAAAATTCAAGAACCATTATTTACAAATAAAATATGGCTTTGGCTTATTATGGGAATAGTTATGCTTGTAATTGGCTGGTTTTCTTATAAAATGTTAAGTAAAAAACCAGAATAAAAACTTAACATACAACTAGCTCCGTTTTTTTGTAACTTGTGAATCCCCCCATATTTTACAACTTACTTTCTTACGCTTTGTTATGGTATTAAACACTTATTAACCATTAACAAACAAAAATGAAAAAATTAGTAGCAGAATTTATTGGTACGCTTTGGCTTGTCCTTGGCGGATGTGGTAGCGCGGTATTAGCAGCTGCATACCCAGAATTAGGAATTGGATTTGCAGGTGTTGCACTTGCTTTTGGATTAACAGTAGTAACTATGGCATATGCAATTGGCCATATATCTGGTTGCCACTTAAATCCGGCGGTTTCTATTGGGTTATGTGTTGGAGGCAGGTTTGATAAAAAAGATCTCTTCCCATACATAATTGCTCAAGTAATGGGCGGTATTGCAGGAGCAGCAATTTTATACGCTATTGTTAGCGGTAAAGAAGGCTTTAATATTGGCGGCTTTGCCTCTAATGGTTTTGGGGAGTTTTCTCCTGGCGGATACAATATGACATCAGCATTAATTACAGAAATTGTAATGACGTTTATGTTTCTAATAATTATACTTGGCGCAACGCACTCTAAAGCTCCTAAAGGTATGGCTGGTTTAGCTATTGGGCTTGGACTTACACTAATACACTTAATTAGCATTCCTGTAACTAACACATCTGTAAACCCTGCACGTAGTACCAGTCAGGCATTATTTGCACAAACAGATGGTGCTTTACCACAATTATGGCTATTTTGGGTAGCTCCTATAATAGGGGCTATTTTAGCAGGCTTGGTTTACAAATTAATCTCTCCTGAAGAAAAATAAGACTTAAAAAAAAGCAAAAGCCCTAGAAAATTAATTTTCTAGGGCTTTTTTTATACTATAAAGCTAAAATTAAGCTGGCTCTCCGTATAAATCAAAATCTGCCGCTTCCGTAATTTTTATATTTGCATATTCACCTTGTTTCAAATAGTGCTTTGTAGCATCAATTAAAACCTCGTTATCTACGTCTGGCGAATCAAATTCTGTTCTACCAACAAAGTAATTCCCCTCTTTTCTATCAATAATACACTTAAAAGTTTCTCCTATCTTTTCCTGATTTAGCTCCCAAGAAATCTGTGACTGTATTTCCATTATCTGGTTAGCTCTATCTTGCTTTACCTCTTCTGGCACATTATCTTCCAAATTGTAAGCATGTGTATTTTCCTCATGACTATAAGTAAAACAACCTAAGCGCTCAAAACGCATATCTATTACCCACTGTTTTAAGGTTTCAAAATCCTCTTCTGTTTCTCCAGGATAACCAACAATTAAAGTAGTTCTAATAGTCATATTAGGAACTGTAGCCCTAAAATCTTTTAGTAATTTTGTTGTTTTTGCCTGCGTGGTTCCACGACGCATACTTTTTAAAATAGCATCAGAAATATGCTGTAAAGGAATATCTAAATAATTACAAATTTTAGGCTCCTTATTCATTAAATCTAACACATCCATTGGAAAACCAGTAGGAAACGCATAGTGCAAGCGTATCCACTCTATACCTTCTACTTTTACCAAAGCCTCTAAAAGCTCTGCCAAGTTTCTTTTCTTATATAAATCTAAACCGTAGTATGTTAAATCTTGTGCTATAAGTATCAATTCCTTAACACCTTTAGCCGCCAATTTTTCTGCTTCAGTAACTAAATCTTCAATAGGCGTACTCTTATGCTTACCACGCATTAACGGTATTGCACAAAAAGAACAAGGTCTATCACAACCTTCTGCAATTTTTAAATAAGCATAGTTTTTTGGTGTTGTAGTTATACGCTCACCTATTAGCTCATGCTTATAATCTGCACCTAAAGCTTTTAATAAACTAGGCAACTGACTAGTTCCAAAATACTCATCTACATTAGGAATTTCTTTTACTAGATCTGGCTTGTAACGCTCACTTAAACATCCTGTTACAAAAACCTTATCTACTTCACCTGCTTCTTTTTTCTGTACAAAATCTAAAATAGTGTTAACACTCTCTTCTTTTGCATTATCAATAAAGCCACACGTATTAATTACAACAATATTACCTTCATCTTCATGAGCCACCTCTTTACCGTTAGCTTTTAACTGCCCCATTAGTACTTCAGAATCGTACACGTTTTTAGAGCAACCTAAAGTAACTACGTTAATTTTATTTGTTTTGAGTGATTTTGTGCGCATAATCTATTAAAATTGGCTGCAAAAATACAACTTGCTTAAGGAATGACACCTATATAGAACTAATTTTATGATTTTTACGTTAAACCATTAGCCTTTAATGTTATCTAAAACAAAAAATACAGTAAATGAAAAACAGCAAATACTTTGTTACAGTAATATTATTTTGTTTTCTTTTTGGCTGTTCTACAGACAGTGACACCGCTATTGAAAATATAGATTCTAATAAACTATACTTTCCTCCTATAAATTCTGATGAATGGCAAACAAATTCTATTTCTAATTTAAATTGGAATGAAGACGCCCTACAACCTCTTTTAGATTTTATAGAAACCAATAAGACTAAAGCTTTTTTAATACTTGAAAATGGAAAAATTGTAGTTGAATGGTATGGTAATAATACCGATGCAAATTCTAATTTAGCATGGAACTCTGCTGCAAAAACATTAGTTTCTTTTACTGCCGGAATTGCTATTGAAGAAGGTTTTTTAGATGTTAATTTGCCATCTAGCAATTATTTAGGTACAGGCTGGTCTTCTTTAACAACTACTCAAGAACAAAGCATTACAGTTAAAAATCATTTAACAATGACTACTGGTTTAGATTATACTGTAACTAACAACAACTGCACAGACCCAGAGTGTTTTACTTTTAAAAATTTACCAGGCACATTTTGGTACTATCATAATGGAGCATACACTATTACACATAATATTATAGAAGGAGCCACACAGCAAAATTTTAATACTTATTTTAATAACAAACTAAAAAATATGACTGGTATGCAAGGCTCTTGGCTACCTTTTGGTTATTTTAAATTATACTATAGCAACGCCAGAAGTATGGCCAGATTTGGTCTTTTAAATCTAAACAAAGGAAATTGGAATGGAACTTCTGTTTTAAAATCTGAAACATATTTTAACGAAATGACTAATACATCTCAAAACTCAAATAAAGCCTATGGCTATTTTTGGTGGTTAAACGGAAAAGATTCTTACAGACTACCAACATCCGAACAAGAGTATACTGGCAAACTAATTCCTAATGCACCAAATGATTTAATTGCCGGTTTAGGCAAAGACGATCAAAAATTATATGTTATACCAAGCAAAAACTTAGTTATTGTACGTATGGGTGATGCCGCTAATGACGAATTACTTGGTCCATCTAGTTTTGATAATATACTGTGGGAGAAAATAAATAATTTAATTAACTAATTGTAATTTTCTGGTATTTGCCTCGCCTTAAAAGCTGACTCAAAACCAGCAGCATATCGTAACAATTCTGCCTCATTAAATTGTTTAGCTATAAAAGTTAAACTAATTGGCTCTCCTGTTTTTTTATACCCCATTGGCACTGTAATTGCAGGGTATTTAGCTACTGCCGCATAACCAGCGTGGTAATTATTAATAGATAAAATTGCATTTAAATTATGAGCATCCATAGCCTCATTAAAATAACGCCTTCCGCTTTGCTCTAAATTACTTACAATAACAGCCAATTCTTCAACTGTAGTGGTATCTGCTAAAATACCTCTAAATAAGGATTGCCCATAAGGTATTTTTATAACAGAGTCTTTAGCATTAAACGCTACTGCAGATTTTATATCCTGTATTGGTAGTTTATTTTTAGTTTGATTTTTTATGTAAGTTGGCAAATCGTGCTTCATATCAATATTCAAAATACTTAAAAAACCACTCATTGAAACTTCTGGAGGCGTAATTTCTACAATAATACTTCCGTGCTCTCTTAGTTTATCTACCGATGCTCTGTAAATAGAATCTGTAGCTAACAAGTTTTTAATCACCCCAAAACGCTTCCCTTTTAAGCTATTATCCGTTAAAGGTGCAGAAAGCACTCCTAATTCTTTTTCAACAGATTTACTATCTGCAGCATCTTTACCCTTCATTGCATCTAATAAAATAGCAGCATCAGGCACATTTTTAGCCATTGGGCCAGGAGTATCTAAGGTGCTAGAAATTGGTACAATACCAGTTCTACTTAAAAAACCTATTGTAGGCTTTAAACCAACAACCGAGTTTTGACTAGAAGGAGACAATATAGAGCCCGATGTTTCTGTACCTACAGCAGCCACAGCGTAATTTGCCGCCACTGCCGTGCCACTACCAGCACTAGAACCACCTGTTTCAAAAATTTTTCTACCGTAAGGATTTAATGTTTGTCCACCTACAGCACTATACCCAACCGGACAACCTGTACATAAAAAATAGGCCCACTCACTTAAATTAACCTTGCCTAAAATTAAAGCTCCGTTTTCTTTTAATCTTTTTACCACAAAGGCATCATCTGTGACATTATTTTTAAAAGCTATAGAACCAGCTGTAGTAAACATTCCTTTAGTATTTATATTATCTTTTAACAAAATAGGCATACCATAAATAGGGTGCACAACATTAGACTCATCACCTTTCTTCTTTAGCTCATCTAATTTGCGAGCTTGCATTACTACATCTTTATTTAAAGCTACAATAGTGTTTAATGTTGTAGCATTATCCAACTCATACTTATATATACGATACAAATAAAAGAGAACCAATTTCTCATAAGTTAACTCACCATTATTTATATGCTTGCGTAGCGTGTAGATATTTTGTTCTAAAATAAGCGGTTTTAAGGCTTTATATTCTTCGTTAGATAATTTTTGAACCTCAGGATAAAGAGGAAGAAATATTTCATTCTTGTCTATTACTTTAGACTGTATTAATTTGTAACGCATTCTAGGATTAGTATGCTCTGCATTTTCTGCAACTTCTAAAGAATCATTATAAGGCTGCCATAAAACAAGCTCCTTTTTAGCATCTTCTACTTTATTTTTACAAGAAATAACCAACAACACTAAAACAACTAAAACATACTTTTTCATTACAAACAGTATTAAAATAAAAAAACCTCCAAATGGAGGTTTTTACATTACTTTTTTAAATTGAAGAAAGAATCTACAAACTCGAACTTATTAAAAACTTGTAAGTCCTCTATACCTTCTCCTACTCCTATATACTTCACAGGGATTTGAAATTGATCTGAGATACCAATTACCACTCCTCCTTTAGCTGTGCCATCTAATTTAGTAACCGCCAATGATGTAACCTCTGTTGCTTTAGTAAACTGTTTAGCTTGCTCAAAAGCGTTTTGCCCTGTAGAACCATCTAAAACCAACATTACATCATGCGGAGTATCTTCTACCACCTTGTGCATTACACGTTTTACTTTGGTAAGTTCATTCATTAAATTTACCTTATTATGTAAACGCCCAGCTGTATCTATAATTACAACATCTGCATTTTGTGTTACAGCAGAGCTTAGCGTATCAAAAGCAACAGAAGCGGGGTCACTACCCATTTTTTGCTTTACAATAGGAATATCTACACGATCTGCCCAAACCTGTAGTTGATCTATAGCAGCGGCTCTAAAAGTATCTGCCGCACCTAAAACAACTTTTAACCCTTGTTTTTTAAACTGATAAGCCATTTTACCAATGGTTGTAGTTTTACCAACACCATTAACACCAACAACCATTATTACATATGGTTTTACACCTTTAGGAACCGTAAACTCTGTATCATTACCAGTATTAGTTTCTGATAAAAGTGATGCAATTTCTTCTCGCAAAATTACATTAAGCTCATCTGTACCTAAATATTTATCTTTAGAAACACGTGCCTCTATACGATCTATAATTTTCAAGGTAGTCTCTACTCCAACATCAGAAGTTACTAGAATTTCTTCTAGATTATCTAATACATCATCATCTACCTTAGTTTTACCAGCTACAGCTTTACTTAACTTAGAAAAAAAGCTACTTTTACTTTTCTCTAAACCTTTATCAAGGCTTTCCTTCTTTTTTGAAGAAAATATATTTTTAAATAGACTCATTTTTTATCCTGTAATTTTACCAAAGATATAAAAATAAAAAAAGCCACTTTCTAATGAAAGTAGCTTTATTATCAATACTGTATATTGATATTATTTTTTAGCTAACCACTCGCTTACTAATTCTGGAGCCATAACTGATTCCACAAAAGTGTAAGCTCCTGATTTAGGAGACTTTACCATTTTAATGGCTTTAGTTAATCTCTTTGAGCTGGTCTGTAAACTTGCTACTGTTTTCTTTGCCATAACTTTATAGTTTAACAACTTCCTTACTAAAGGAAATTTAAATTATTTTATTTCTTTATGAACAGTCATCTTCTTTAAAATTGGGTTAAATTTCTTTAACTCAATTCTATCCGGAGTGTTCTTTTTGTTTTTAGTGGTAATGTACCTAGAAGTACCTGGTTGCCCAGACTCTTTGTGCTCTGTACACTCTAAAATAACTTGTATTCTGTTACCTTTCTTTGCCATCTTTATTATTTTTTAAAGAGATTATTTAATAACCCCCTGTGCTTTAGCCTCTTTTAATACTTCAGAGATTCCTTTTTTGTTGATACTCTTAAGAGCTCTTGTAGATACTTTTAAAGTTATCCAACGATCTTCCTCTGGAATGTAAAAACGTTTTTTGGAAAGATTTACATCAAACCTTCTTCTTGTCTTATTAATAGAGAAAGACACGTTATTTCCAAACATTGCTTTCTTTCCAGTGATTTCACAAACTTTTGACATTATGCTAGATTTTGTGTTATTTTAAACAGGCTGCAAATTTATAGCTTTTTTTTGGGTAGACAAAATTCTTTTCATCAAATTTTTAAAATTATTTTACCACCTCTTAAAATGTTGCTATTTAACAACCTAATATTTCTTTATATAATAGCTCTAAAGCCTTATTAATAGCCTTATTTACCACTCTTTCTCTTTGACCTCCTAATTGCTCTTTAATAGCAAATATTTTTGTTGGAGTTGCTATACCAATATAAACAGTACCCACCTCTGCATTAGAATCTCCCTTTGTTGGTCCTGCATTACCTGTTGTTGCAATTGCAAAATCGGTTTTAAGCGCTTTTTGCACATTTGTAGCCATAGCTATTGCAACTTGCTCACTAACCACAGAATACTCTTTAATTAAAGCCTCTGAAACTCCTAAAACATTAATTTTAACTTCTGTTGCATAACAAACCACACTTCCCTTAAAATAAGCTGATGCCCCTGGTATAGAAGTAAATATTTCTGATATTTTACCTCCCGTAAAACTCTCTGCAGTAGCTAAAGTTTTTCCTTTTTCTGTTAGTAGTTTTGCAGTAGCAACCTCTAAAACATCCTCTCCTTCTTCGCCATAAACTATATCGCCAATTAAAGCTATTAATTTTTGACTCTCATCTTTTATTGCCTGTTCTAAAATATCTTTATTTTTTCCAGTACCAGACAAACGCAAGCGTACAGAACCCAAACTTGGCAAATATGCGAGTTTTATAAATACAGGTAACTGGTCTTCCCAAGCCTCTATTTGCTCTGCCAAAGCACTTTCACCCACACCGTAGGTTATAAATGTTTTATGTATTATATGCGGCCTTTTATACTCTTTTATGACGCGCGGCACAACTTCTTCTGTAATAAGATATCGCATTTCAAAAGGAACACCAGGCATAGACACAAAAACAGTATCATTGTCTTTTATCCACATTCCAGGTGCTGTACCTTTTAAATTGTGCAATACTGTAGCTTTAGACAGTACTTTTGCCTGTTGCTTATTTACTTCTAAAATTGGCTTGTCAGAAAATTTCTTAAACAACTCTTCAACGTGTGCCAATACTTGGTTATTTTGAACCAAAGTATCATTAAAATACTCGCACAATGTATGTTTGGTAATATCATCTTTAGTAGGGCCTAAACCTCCTGTAATTAAGACAATATCTACTCTTTTTGAAGCATCTTTTAAAGCAGAAAGAATTTGCTCCTTATTATCTTGTATTGACGTTATTTGATAAACTGTAACACCAATTTTATTTAATTCTTTACCTATAAAGGCCGAATTAGTATCTATAACCTGACCAATAAGTAGCTCATCTCCTATGGTTATTATTTCGGCAAGCATTACAAACTAAAGTCGTTTTTTAATTCTGTTACAACTTGTAAAACATCAATCTTTAACGTTTTAAAAACTTCTTCAATTTTATTAAAATCGCCTTGTTGCTTCCCTAATGATTCTATTTCAAAAGCAGCAGCTCTAGTCTGCTCCATACCTAACAAATCTACATTAGGTTTAATTTTATGTGCCAACTGGTAGGTTGGCTCATAGTCTCTACTTTCAATTGCTTTTTCAAGAAGACCCAAATCTTCAGGCACTTCTTCTAAAAAAACAGATACTACAGAATTGATAAAATCCATATCACCTTCCGCCATTTCATTCAACTTATCAAGACTATAAATCATTTATTTAATATTTAATGTAAACATTTCTTCTCCTTCCAACGTGCCACAAAGATAATCATTAGCATCTACTCTTCCTACACCTGCTGGTGTACCCGTAAATATGATATCTCCTTTTTTTAACATAAAATACTGAGAAACATATGAGATTAACTCATCTACTTTCCACAACATTAAATTTGTATTTCCTTTTTGTACGATTTTATCATTTTTTAGTAAAGAAAAATTTATATCATCTACAGAAGAAAACTTACTTTTTGAAAGCCATTTACCTATTACCGCTGCACCATCAAAACCCTTTGCTTTTTCCCAAGGTAATCCTTTTTCCTTTAACTTAGATTGAAGATCACGAGCCGTAAAATCTATTCCTAGCCCAATTTCATCATAATAGTTGGGTGCAAATTGAGACTCTATATGCTTACCTACCTTTTTAATTTTAACCAAAACCTCTACTTCATAATGAATATTATTAGAAAATTCTGGAATATAAAAATCTTGCTCCTTAGGCAATACAGCTGAGTCTGGCTTAATAAAAACGACAGGATCTGTAGGCTTTTCATTAGCCAACTCTTTTATATGATCTGTGTAATTACGACCAATGCAAATTATCTTCATTTTAATTTCTTTTTTTATTGCTTCTCTTTAGAGAGTTTTAGACTTACAGCTGGTATTAAATGCTTAGTATTATCTTTAGATTTCACTTTAAAATCTGTCCACTCACCCATACCATATACCATAACTTTAAAATTTTGGTTTTTATTGTAAACACCTCCAAAGGTAGGAGCAAACCTATCTTCTATAGTTAACTCATTACTAATTGCATCTTTACCCTTTATAGCATACCAATTATATGGCACAAACAACCACTCTAAACCAATATAAACACCTTCTCTTGGCATTTTTATAGTAAAGGCTGATAAATCTATAGAAACAAAATCGTTTTCTGCAAAAGTTTCTAAAATAATGCTTTTATGCAATAAATCGTTAGTTGGCTTTTTAGTTTCTGGGTCTACAGCATAAACACGAATTCTAAATTTAGATGCTCTTCTTTTAAAGCCCTCGTCTTGCTGAAAAAATACAGTAACCTTGTTTATATATTTTTTTGAAGCTCCAATATTTGGGTAGTAAGTTGCCAATACCCACGGTGTAGAAGAAGACGCAAACCCACTTTTTAAGTCATAACTACCAATAGGGTTTAAAACAAAAGAATCTCCAATTGATTTAGCAACAACAACCTCATCTAATTCAAAAGATTCTTCTACCATACCAAACTTTTTATCTGCTACAAGTTGTTTAACAGCTACAATAGTATCTTTAAAACCTAATGAAGATAAGTGTACTTGCTTTTCTAAAAAAGAGTTAGGAACATCAACAAAAAAATACCCTTTTTCATCTGTAGAGGCACCTTTTAAGGTATTTAAAAAACTAACATTTACATAAGGAATTGGCTCTTGTGTTTTAGCATTGTAAATGGTGCCATCTATTAAAATTTCTTGTGCAGATAAGCTAACAACACTAAAAAAGAGCAAAAAAAATAATCTCATTATTTAACTTAACTTATTATTTAACTTACTAAGTTTAATTTGAGTAAGTACCTTTTTTGTATACAATGGAAAATCTGCATTTAATATCCAACCAAAATAACCTGGTTCTTTTTCTAAAACCTCATCTACCTTTTTACCTTTATGTTTACCAAAAGAAAAAGCAGCATCACCATCTTGGTCTATAATAATAAAGCCTGCAAAATCTGCAAACTTTTTACGTGTTGTAAATTCTGATAATTTTTTGATATCGTTTTCCAATTCTGGATAACGGTCTAATTGCGATTTTAAAACCTCAAAAGTAGCATTGGTATCTGCCGCTGCACTATGGGCATTAGTAAGCTCTTTATCGCAATAAAATTTATAAGCCGCCTCTAGAGTTCTTTTCTCCATTTTAAAGAAAATAGTTTGCACATCTACAGAAACTGTATTTTTCATATCAAAATCTACACCTGCACGCAACATTTCCTCCGCTAACAGAGGTATATCAAACCTGTCTGAATTATACCCTCCTAAATCACAATCTTTTATCATTGCATAAATTTCTTTAGACAATGCTGCAAAAGTAGGCTCGTTTGCCACTTTTTCATTAGAAATACCGTGTACTGCTATTACCTCATCTGGAATTACCATTTCTGGATTAACCAACCACGTTTTACTTTCCTTATTTCCGTTAGGATATATTTTTAAAATGGAAATCTCTACCACTCTATCTTTAGCCACGTTTATTCCTGTTGTTTCTAAATCGAAAAAACAAATTGGGCGTGTTAACTTTAAATCCATTTTACTGTGTTTTAACACAAAGATAAATGAATAGCTACTTTTACAAAAAATAAAATAGGTATAAAAAAAATGCCCTGTAAAAAACAGGGCATTTTATAGTATTATATTGCTTGTGGCTGGTTTAGATTTCTCTATTTACATCCCAAGCCTCTAGGTAATCTGCTACTGCTTTTATAAACATACCACCTAACGCACCATTTACAACACGGTGATCATAACTATGAGATAAGAACATTTTAGAACGTATGCCTATAAAATCTCCTTCTGGAGTTTCTATTACAGATGGCACTTTACGTA
The DNA here is from genome assembly GCF_002813425.1 of Cellulophaga sp. RHA19. NCBI lineage: Bacteria > Pseudomonadati > Bacteroidota > Flavobacteriia > Flavobacteriales > Flavobacteriaceae > Cellulophaga > Cellulophaga sp. RHA19. The sequence continues at coordinate 1,887,066 of NZ_PHUL01000001.1, read as the reverse complement.
TGGCTCCTAAAGCTAAAATAGCTACTTGTGGCTGGTTAATAATTGGTGTTCCAAATACACTACCAAATGTACCAACATTTGTTACCGTATATGTACCACCTTGAATATCGTCTGGCTTTAAAGCATTGCTTCTAGATCTGTTTGCCAAATCATTTACAACTTTTGCCATACCAACTAGGTTTAATTGATCTGCATTTTTAATTACAGGTACAATTAAATTACCATCTGGTAAAGCTGCTGCCATACCTATATTTATGTTTTTCTTTTTTATTACAGATTCACCATCAAAAGAAATATTTATTAATGGGAACTTTTTAATAGCAAATGCTACTGCTTCCATAAATATTGGAGTAAACGTTAGTTTCTCCCCTTCTCTTTGCTGAAAAGCATTTTTATTTTTGTTTCTCCAGTTTACAAGGTTAGTAACATCTACCTCTATAAAACTTTGCACGTGTGCAGATGTAGCAATACTAGCCGTCATATGCTGTGCAATTAATTTACCCATACGAGATAAAGGAACAACCTCATCTCCTGCAGATGCAACAACTGGTGCTGCTTTTGCTGCCGGAGTAGCCTGTGGTGCTGGCGCACTTTTTGGAGCAGCACTACCATTACTACTAGGCGCTGTTCTGTTTTCTACATAATTTAATATGTCAGTTTTGGTAACTCTACCTTCTTTACCTGTACCAGTAATTGCATCTAACTCTGCAATAGCAATACCCTCTTCTTTTGCTATGTTTTTAACTAAAGGAGAATAAAATTTATCTGAATCGCTAAAATCTTGTGATGTTGCAACAGTTTCTTTAGCTACAGCAATAGAACTCTCTATAGCCGCAACCTCTGGTGTATCTTCAACTTTTTCTTCAACCGCAGCTGCACTAGTTTCTGTTGTAGTAGTAACTTCTGCTTCTCCAGAAATTTCTATAATAGCTACAGTTTGTCCAACTTGCACTATATCATCTACGTTAAAAAGTTTTTCAACTAAGACACCCTCTACTTCAGAAGGAACTTCAGAATCTACTTTATCTGTGGCAATTTCAAAAACAGCCTCATCCATCTCTATGGTATCTCCTACTTCTTTTAACCAAGTAGTTAATGTTGCTTCTGCAACACTTTCACCCATTTGAGGTAATTTTAATTCAAATTTTGACATATTACTATTTTAAAAGCAATTTATATACTTAATTTTGCAAAAATACTAATTAAAACGTCATTTAATTAAATTTTGTGCATTTATTTTAATTTAAACTATCCCAATTTTAAAGAATTCTCAAAAGGAACCCTGTTTAATATACTTCTACCCAAGGTAACTTCATCTGCGTATTCTAGCTCATCACCAACCGCAATACCACGTGCTATAGTAGAAGTTTTTAAGCCCATACCTTCTATTTGTTTGTAAATATAAAAGTTTGTAGTATCACCTTCCATAGTAGAACTTAAAGCAAAAATTAACTCTTTTATAATACCATCTTTAGATTTATTAACCAAAGAACCAATTGTTAAATTTTGCGGCCCCACACCTTCCATTGGAGATATCCTACCCCCTAAAACGTGATACAAGCCTCTGTATTGCCCTGTATTCTCTATAGCCATTACATCTCTAATATCCTCTACAACACATACAATAGATTCGTCTCGCTTTGGGTTTGCACAAATTTCACACAACTCAACATCAGATATATTGTGGCAATTAGAACAAAACTTGATTTCTTCTCTTAATTTTAATAAACTGCTAGACAAGGCACTAGTTTGATCTTTAGGCTGTTTTAATAAATGTAAAGCTAAGCGCAAAGCAGTACGTTTGCCTATTCCTGGCAACTGAGATATTTCATATACTGCATTTTCTAGCAATTTAGAAGAGAATTCCATACTGTTATTTTTCTATACAAATTTACAATTTATTCTTGTTTTTCAGGTGTCATTAATAGCTATGATGATATTTTTTCTTTTTGTACTTTGCAATCACAAATTACTACTTATGACATCTACGCACATATTACTACTAATAGGTTGTTACTTTTTAGTTTTACTACTTATATCTTACTTAACCGGTAAAAACGATTCTAATGAAGACTTTTTTAAAGCTGGCAAACAATCCCCTTGGTATGTTGTAGCTTTTGGTATGGTAGGTGCATCTTTATCTGGTGTAACTTTTATATCTGTTCCTGGCTGGGTACAAGGCTCACAGTTTAGCTATATGCAAGTAGTTTTTGGTTATTTAGTTGGGTACTTTGTTATAGCATACCTATTAATGCCCATTTATTACAAACTTAATGTAACCTCTATTTACGAGTATTTAAAAGAACGTTTTGGTATGGTTAGTTACAAAACTGGTGCTTTCTTTTTCTTTGTATCTAGAGTATTAGGTGCTTCATTTAGGTTATTTTTAGTTGCTTTAGTATTGCAACAATTTGTTTTTGATGATTTAAATATTCCTTTTGAGGTTACCGTAATACTGTCTATACTACTTATATGGATCTATACTTTTAAAGGAGGAATAAAGACTATTGTTTGGACAGACACCTTGCAGACATTGTTTATGCTAACCTCGGTTGGTTTATCTATTTATTTTATTACTGATAAATTAGATATGAGCATTGGCAGTTTATTATCCTCAAACGAACTACAACAGTACAATAAGATATTTTTTACGGATAGTTTTTTAGCTAAAAGTCACTTTGTAAAATCGTTCTTTGGCGGTATGTTTATTGCTATTTGTATGACGGGTTTAGACCAAGATATGATGCAAAAAAATTTAAGTTGCAAAACACTAAAAGATGCACAAAAAAATATGATTTCTTTTAGCCTGGTACTAGTAGTTGTAAACTTTATTTTTTTATTACTAGGAGCCCTTTTATTTATATATGCCAATAAATTTAATATTACAACTCCTGCTCTTGGAGGCGTAGGCGAACCTAAAACAGATTTACTTTTTCCTGAAATTGCCTTAAATAGCGGATTAGGAATTACAATAGCCATAACATTTATGCTGGGTTTAATAGCTGCTGCATATAGTAGTGCAGATAGTGCACTAACCTCTTTAACAACATCTTTTTGCGTAGATTTCTTAGGAATTGATAAAAAACCAGAATTGCAACAAAAAAAGCTACGTAAAGTTACACACGTAGGTATGAGTGTTTTACTTATTATAGTAATTATAATATTTAAAAACATATTAGACCGTAATGTAATAGATAGCTTACTTACTGTAGCAACATATACTTATGGTCCTTTATTAGGCTTATTTGCATTTGGGATTTTTACAAAGCACAAAATCAAAGATAAATGGTCTTGGCTAGTTGCAATTGTACCTGTTTTACTAATTTTAGTAATTTCTAACATTCCTGCAGAGCAATTTGGAGGGTATGTTGTTGGTTATGAAATGCTTCCACTAAATGGTCTACTTACCTTTTTTGGACTATGGTTAATACGTAAAAAATAGATATTAAAAAAAACCATCATAGAGAAGAGTAACTATTTTATATTATTTGTAATTTTTATTTACAAAAAAATAAAAATTAATAAATTAATACTGATTTGTAGCCAGCATTACTAAAGTACACCCTTCAATAACCTCTATGTTATTCATTTTCAGTATTTTATAGAATTCAGGATTCTCTGTTCCAGGGTTAAATATGACACGTTTTGGTTGTAATTTTACGATATCGTTGTAATATTCTACCTGTCTAGATGGATTTAAATATAAAGTAACTGTAAAAACATTTTGAAAATCCGTTAAATTATCTTTAATTTGAACACGTAAAATAGTCCCTAAATTTTTACCAAAAGCTACTGTTGTTATGTTCTTTTCTACTAATTTCTTCACTGCAAGAAAACTGTACCGATTCGGATTCAACGAAGCACCAAAAACAAGGGTTTTAGACATTTTTTGAAAATTTAATGTTAAATATTGTTAACGAATGTAACTTTATTGTAAAATAAACGTCTTATAACTAAATAGTTATTAAAAGACATTTAAGATAAGGTCATTGATAACGCTGTATTTTTATAGTTAATGGTTAGTGTTTAGTATAGCCTATCGATGACAAAGAAGCCCAGAGTTCTGCTCTGGGCTTTATGTTTTTATATACTTAACGTAATTATTACCATTTAATAATTACACTACCCCAAGTAAATCCACTACCAAAAGCTGCTAACACCACCAAATCTCCTTTTTTAACCTTGCCTTGTTCCCAAGCTTCAGTTAATGCAATAGGAATAGATGCTGCCGTTGTGTTACCATATTTCATAATATTATTAAACACTTGGTCATCATTCAACTTAAACTTTTTCTGTATAAATTGAGATATTCTAAGATTTGCTTGGTGTGGCACCAACATATCAATATCAGAAACTTCTAAATTATTAGCTTGTAAGCCTTCCATTATAACCTCACTAAAACGAACTACAGCATTTTTAAATACAAATTGCCCGTTCATATATGGGTAGTAAGACTCATCATTAGGATCTGCATCTTCAATAATATCTGTTACCCAACGTTTACCCATACCTGGTGCTATTAAAGATAACTCCTCTGCATGTTGCCCTTCAGAATGTAAATGAGTAGATAATATACCTGTATCGTTATCCTCTGCCCTACTTAGTACTGCCGCACCTGCACCATCACCAAAAATTACAGAAACACTTCTACCACGTGTTGTCATATCTAAACCGTGAGAATGTAACTCAGAGCCAATTACAAGAACATTTTTATACATTCCGCTCTTAATATATTGATCTGCAACAGAAATACCGTAAACAAAACCAGAACATTGGTTCCTAACATCTAAAGCCCCAACAGTTTTAATACCCAAGTCTCTTTGTACTAAAACTCCAGGTCCTGGAAAATAGTAATCTGGACTTAGTGTCGCAAAAACTATAAAATCTATATCATCTTTATCTATACCTGCACGTTCTATAGCTACTTTAGCAGCCTTTACGCCCATTGTTGTAGTTGTATCTCCGTCTCCTTTAACTACATGTCTTCTTTCTTTTATACCAGTACGCTCTTGTATCCAAGCATCATTAGTATCCATTACCTTAGATAAATCATCATTGGTAACTACATTTTCTGGCACATAATGACCTAGGCCAATTATTTTTGAATTGTACATAACTTTTACTTTAAAACTAGTTTTTAGGGGTAAAACCCATATTTAAGGCTGCAATATATAAATAATGATAATTTATACTTGCAATAATTGAAGATAACCAAAAAAACTGAAATCTAACAGCTAGTGTGTCAGTTTGTCATAATTAACCTAATTGGTATTTTATTTGCCATACCAATATCAGAATAAAAAATTAATAATCAGTTTTCCTTAAAGGGATAAAAAATACAATTTAATTATGGCGACAGGTAAAATTAATGTATCCGTTGAGAATATTTTTCCGCTTATTAAAAAGTTCTTATATAGCGACCACGAGATATTTTTACGTGAGTTAATATCTAATGCTACAGATGCAACTTTAAAACTTAAACACTTAACTTCTATAGGTGAAGCTACAGTAGAATATGGCAACCCTGTTATAGAAATTAAGGTTGATAAAGAAGGAAAAAAAATACATATTATAGACCAAGGTCTTGGTATGACAGCAGACGAGGTTGAAAAGTATATTAACCAAGTTGCTTTTTCTGGTGCTGAAGAGTTTTTAGACAAATACAAAGACTCTGCTAAAGATTCTGGTATTATTGGTCATTTTGGTCTTGGTTTTTACTCTGCCTTTATGGTTGCAGATAAAGTAGAAATTATAACTAAAAGTTTTAAAGACGAGCCAGCTGCACATTGGACTTGTGATGGTTCTCCTAACTTTACTTTAGAAGCTGCAGATAAAACAGAACGTGGTACAGAAATTATTTTACACGTTGCAGATGACTCTACTGAGTTTTTAGAAGACAATAAGATTAGTGAACTTTTAACTAAGTACAATAAGTTTATGCCTGTACCAATTAAGTTTGGTATGCGTACAGAAACTTTACCTAAGCCAGAAGATGCTAAGGAAGAAGATGCTGCACCAACACAAGAGGTAGACAATATTATAAACAACCCAAACCCAGCTTGGACAAAAGCCCCGGCAGATTTACAAGAAGAGGATTATAAAGGGTTTTACAGAGAGCTTTACCCAATGCAGTTTGAGGAGCCTTTGTTTCATATACACCTTAATGTAGATTACCCGTTTAACTTAACAGGTATTTTATATTTCCCTAAATTAACAAACGATTTAAACGTACAAAAAGACCGTATACAACTGTACCAAAACCAAGTTTTTGTTACCGATAATGTAGAAGGTATTGTACCAGAATTTTTAACAATGTTACGTGGTGTTATAGACTCACCAGACATTCCGTTAAATGTTTCTAGATCTTACTTACAGGCTGATGGTGCTGTTAAAAAAATATCATCTTACATTTCTAGAAAAGTAGCAGATAAACTATCGTCTTTATTTAAAAATAATAGAGAAGATTTTGAAGCTAAATGGAATGACATTAAAATTGTTATTGAATACGGAATGCTTTCTGATGATAAATTCTTTGACAAGGCTGACAAATTTGCATTGTACCCAACGGTAGATGGTTCTTTTTATACGTTTGAAGAATTACAAGAAAAATTAAAAGCTACACAGACTGATAAAGACAACAAACTTGTTGTTCTTTACGCATCTGATAAAGAAGCACAACACAGTTATATTGAAGCTGCAAAAGCTAAAGGTTACGAGGTTTTATTACTAGATTCTCCTATTATTAGCCACTTAATGCAAAAATTAGAAACTTCTAAAGAGAATATTTCTTTTGCAAGAGTAGATGCAGACCACATAGACAATCTTATTAAGAAAGATGAAGAGCAAATCTCTAAACTATCTGAAGAAGAAAAAGAAACGCTTAAAAAAGAGTTAGAAGAAACTATTACCAATAAAAGCTTTACTGTACAGTTAGAAGCTATGGATAGCAACGCTGCTCCTTTTACAATTACAGAGCCAGAGTTTATGCGTAGAATGAAAGAAATGCAACAAACCGGTGGTGGCGGTGGTATGTTTGGTATGGGTAATATGCCAGAAATGTACAACCTTATTGTAAACACAAACCACGCATTGGTTTCTGAAATTTTAACTGCAGACGCACCAGAAACAAAAACACGTTTAATAAACCAATCTTTAGACTTAGCACGTTTGTCTAAAGGATTATTAAAAGGTGAAGAGCTTACTAACTTTATTAAAAGAAGTTATGAGATGGTAAAGTAATATGTACCACTAAGCTTAAAAATAAAAAATCCGCATTAATTACTTAATGCGGATTTTTTTATACTACTACTCTATTTTTAGTTATCGTAGTAAATTAAACCGTTAGCCACTTTTAAATTTATATTCTGGTCCTCTAACGTAAAGTTTGCTGCAGGACTTAAACCGTCCTTAACCTTAGTTTTAAAAGCATTTATAAGATTATTATTCTCGTTTTTACCATATATGTTTAATTTAGAGTAATCTGAATCTAGATTAAAGTTGTTATTATTAGGAGATATATGGTAAAATTTAAACTCACTACTAAAATCTTTAATTGTATTTCCTTTTTGCAACTCCCCTATTTCTAAATTAGAAAACTCAGATATAATAGTTGCTTCAGCAATAGAACCTATTAATCCCCTTCTTATATTATTAAATGTATACTTACCTCCAACAACTTCATTTATAAAAAGATTAGCGTCGTCAATCTCTAAATTACTTTCAGAATCTACAAAAGAACTCATCCTAAAATCTCCTCTTTTTACTCTCATTTTTACTACGTTACTTATTCCATCTATAAAAACACCAGAAGATTCTGTTCTTAATCTTAAGATTACTTTTTTAGGTAAATGTAATACCAATGATGCCTTAAAAAATTTAGCTCTCTTTATATTTTTTTTTAAAGTCCCGTCTTGATTAAAGTAATGACTTATTCTTGAATTCCTCATTTTAATTTCTGATACAATATCTTCTTTTGTCTTCCGAGAAATATTTAAGTCCTTGTTATTCGTATCTCTTTTCACAAAACTTTCTAAATCATAAAAAGCAAAGCCCCCCCAACCACCTATTTTCCCTCTATTGTTAATCAGTAAGCGATAGTTTTTTTCTTCTACATTTATTTTGAAATTTCCCATTTCTAAAATTTTATTCTGTAATCTTTTACTATAATTTACAAAGTAAATAGAGTATTTAATATGTATTAAATCATCGTCAGATTGTTGTATTTTAATTCCAGAGCCAGTTAGGTTCACAATAACATCCATAATCTTGTCTGCATTAAAATCCTTTTTATACACAACTACCTCTTGTGCACTAACTACTCCTGTTGTAATTAAAATTAATAATAGTAAAATTTTATATGGCTGTTTCATTTTGATCTTTTTTTGCGTTTAATATTTTTATATGTTCTTGTATGTCTTTAAGCAGACTTAGACGCGTTTGCAGATTTCTAATTAAATCTTCTACCACAAAAAGGTTATTTTTATCGGCTTTAAATTCTTTGGAAATTTGTTTGTAATCCAAGTCTAACTGTGTCAGCTTTTGTTTATACCTGCGTATTAGTTTTTCATCTGTGGCCACAGCTAAAAAATTCTTCCATTCTGTATCTATATTAGCTAAATACTCTGTTTCTACTTTTTTAAGTTCTTCCGTAATTTGTATTGTATTTATCTCTTCTTCATCATCTGTAGCATTCTGTTTCACAAACACAAATGCCAATCCTACAAGTAAAACAAATACTGCCGCAATCTTCATAAACCTATAATTATACTTTTTTACAGATGGCATATTACCTAACTTCTCTAAAAACTCGGCTCTATGTGTTACTGGTAATTCTTTTTTAGGAAAATCATCTTCAGTAAAACTGTTTCTTAAATTTTTCATCTCCTTTATTTTTGCTGAATAATTTCTTTATTCGTTTTTATTTTTGTCTCACTTAACAATTCTTGCAACTGCAATCTTCCTCTACGCAAATGTGTTCTAGATGTTTTTATTGGCAATTGTAAAATTTGTGATATTTCTTCATGATCATAACCCTCTATTAAATACAACTGCACTACAAGCTTGTATTTAACTGTTAAAGACTCTATTGCTTTAAGCACGTCTTTTTTTGTTATTTCATCATTAAAATACCAATCAGATTCTTCTTCAAACTCATATACTACATCATCTATATCTTCAAAAATTAACTTTTGCTTTTTTAACACATCTAAACATTGGTTAATTACAATTCGTTTTAACCAAGCTCCTATTGTGTATGTTGACTCGTAACTGTTAATATTTTTAAAGGCTTTTATAAAACTTTCTTGCATTGCATCTTTTGCATCTTCTTGGTTCTTTAAATACCTACAAGCAATAGCAAACATTGCATCACAATAATTTGTATATAACTGTAGCTGAGATTTTCTATCTCTTTTTTTACAGCCGGCAATTAATTGGTTTGTGGTTTGTTGCATAAATGTTTGTAAGTATTCTATCTTAAAAACGATTGTCTTTTTAAAGGGTTTCATTTTTAACAAAAAAAACATCACTATTATTAAGTGATGGTTTAAAAATAAGTAAGTTTTAAAGTATTTATACCCGAAATTTATTTTTGTAATAATTTTTATAAGCTTCAATTTTACATCAACTACAACTACTTAACAAAAACCATAGTATTTATATGCAATGGTTTTTTATCTTTATAGGATGAAAGTAGTAGCAACCAACCTTGGTAAACCAACCAAAATACAATGGAACGGTAAAGAAGAAGTAACCGGAATTTATAAATACCCAACTACTACGCCCTTGCAATTACTGAGTACAGATGTTATTAACGACACTGTAATAGACCGCAAACACCACGGTGGTATAGACAAGGCTTGTTATTTATTTTCTGCAGATGTTTACGATTATTGGAAAAACATATACCCTAATTTAGACTGGAACTGGGGAATGTTTGGTGAAAACCTTACTGTAGAAGGTTTAGATGAAACTACACTTAGAATTGGTGATATATATATAATTGGCACTGCACTTGTACAAGTATCACAACCTAGAGAACCGTGTTATAAATTAGGAATACGTTTTGGAAATCAACAAATTTTAAAACAATTTATAGACCATAATAGACCTGGCACCTACATTAGGATTCTAAAAGAAGGTAGTGTGCAAACTGGTGATGTTTTTAAGTTAATAGAACAGTCTACAAACAAACTTACCATACAAGATTTTTATAAGCTACTGTATGCTAAAGAAAAAAACAAAGAAACCATTAAACTAGCCGTTAGCAATATGGCTTTGCCAGAGAAAAAAAGAATACGTTTATCTAAATACCTTTAAAATTTATGATTTATCCTTGGCATTTGTACTTAATGGGACTCCTATACATACTCGCGGGTTTTATGCATTTTATAAAACCTAAAATGTATATGCGCATAATGCCTAGGTATTTACCAAAGCATTTACAACTAGTATATATTAGTGGTATAATAGAATTTTTAATTGGCGTAGGTCTGTTTTATAATGTTACAAAAAACATAGCTATTTATGCTTTAATTGCAATGCTTAGTGTTTTTTTGTTGGTACACTTTTATATGCTATCTAGCAAAAAAGCTGCTGCAGGTATACCAAGGTATATATTATTATTGCGCATACCTTTACAGTTTGTTTTAATGTATTGGGCATATTGCTACTTAAAACTATAAACAAAAAAAGGAGGCTCTAAGGCCTCCTAATCTATCACAACAATACTTAATTATAATTAGTCTAAGCTAACTAATTTACTGTATCTATCTTTGTTTACTTCTACAACAAATCTAAATTCATCTTCAGAAAAATTAGTAAATCTAAAAGCTTTTTCAACTCTTAATTTGTTATTAAAAACTTCTGTATAAACTTCGTTTCCTTCTAAATCAAATACAGAAACTAAAACTTTACCTTTATTTTTATTTAAAAAGCTCATTACTACTAAATCTCCTCTTTTCTGAAAAATTGGCTTAGTAACTTCTTTTTTATCATCTACTACAACTTCTCCGTTTTTGATGTGTATAGCGTATGAAACCTTTTTTAACATATTCTCTACATTTAAAAAGTAATTTCCATCTTCTAAACTCTCTACATTAAACTTTTTAGAGTAAACCGGCTTATCGCTTATTTGTTCAGAATAAAATACTGCAGAATTCTGATCTACAAATTTTATAACTGTTTGAAGATTTCTTGCTTCAAATTTGAATACTAAATCTTTAGAGTCTTTTCTTGTCACTAATTCTAGTGAAGATTCTTCTGCTGCAAAACTTGCTGTTGACACAAACAAAAACAGAACTAACGCGGAAATTTTAAAAATTGTTTTCATAGGTTTACTTTTTTAGGATTATTCTTTTTGTTTTGATTGGTAATTAATTACACTGCAAATATATGTGCGGTATTCCGTTTATTTTACCTCTATTTTCTCCAATATCTATGCTATTTTAACCATAATAAAAAATAAACCGTATATTGACGTTAATTTAACATACAAGAACACTTAAAACTTAATTAAAAGGTGTTTTTAAACAAATAGATATTCTATTTTTGCATTTAAACTTTTACATATGACTAACCAGAAACCTATTTTTGAATCTATTGCACCAGATTTTGGGCATTCTTTTACATACCAAAAGTTTGATGAAGCAACTAATAATAAGAACAATACGTGGCATTACCACCCAGAAATAGAATTAGTATATGTAAATGGTGGTTCTGGCAAAAGACAAATAGGTAGTCATATATCTTATTACACAGATGGTGATTTAATTTTAATAGATGGTAATTTACCACATTGTGGACTTACAGATGTACTTACAAAAAACAAGAGCGAAACTGTTGTACAAATGCTACCCAATTTTTTAGGAGATAACTTTTTTAACTTACCAGAGCTTAGAAACATTAAATCTTTATTAGATACCTGTAAAGGTGGTATTGCTTTTCATGGTAATACTAAATTAAAAATAGGAGATAAGATTGAGGTACTAGAGTACCAAACAGATTTTCAGCGTTTAATATCTATTTTAAACATATTAAACGAACTTGGCAAGTCTAAAGAATACACTCTTTTAAATGCCGAGGGCTTTTCTATGAAGACAGAAGTAAAAGACAACGACCGAATAAATGTTATATTTAATTATGTAAAAACAAACTTTAGAGAAGAAATTACTTTAGATAGCATTGCAGATTTAGTTAATATGACGGTACCATCATTCTGCAGGTACTTTAAAAAAATTACCAATAAAACGTTTATTCAATTTACTAATGAATATAGGTTGGTACACGCATCTAAATTACTAGCCGAACAAAAGATGAGTATTACAGAGGTTTGTTTTGAATGCGGGTTTAATAATTTTTCTCACTTTAATAAATCATTTAAAAAATTCACAGGACAAAATCCGTCTGAATATAGAAATGAGCTTAAAACGGTTGTAGCTTAAAATAATTATATGTTTATACCTTATATATAAGGCACAAAAAAAATCGGTTTTAAATATATTAAAACCGATTTTTTTTATGGTTATCCTTGTTTAATCTGAGTTATATACTGCCTTTACTAAGTTTGGATGATCTTACTAATGTCCTCATACACAACTACAATAAGTAAAATGCAACAGTTATGCCAAAAGTCAAAAAAAGATAGTTATATCTACTAAATAATCGTTAAAATTATTTATAAATTTCGTTTAACACCTTAGCCAAACGTAGTCCGCCTTTATTTAACTGACTGCGTAATGTAGCCATATGAAGGTAACTATACCTGTATCCTAATTTTTCTCCAACTTCAGCTGTTTTATATACTTCTTCAGCTAAATCTTGAGTTTCCTCTATCCAATCATAAATAGTACCTTCTTGTACTTTTGCTTTTTGCTTTTTATCTAACTTAGGTAAAGCATTAGCCAGTTCAGTATAACTCATACCGTAAGAGTCTATCATATCAGAATCCCAAACACGGTGTAAATTAGATCCTTCATTAAACCAACGTACTTGTATATCATTACCTCCTTTATCTTCTGCATGACCTGCGTGCAATGGTTGGTGCATATCTCCTATTAAATGTACCAACATTCTTAAATGAAAAGATTTATCTTTTTTAGAACTTTTTTCATCCTTTAAAACCGATACACATTTTTCTATACCAACCATTAAGTCTCCTTCCTCTGGCGGAGTAATGTCTGAGTATTTTTTATCTGCAGGAAAATTTACATAATGCCAAGGAAAATATGCTCTAAACTCACGATCAGATTTTATTTCATCTGCATAGTTAGATACAAAGGCCAAATCCTGACCTTCTAGCAATTCTTTTATTGCTTTTTTAGCTTTTCTACTCAATTCTTTTTGTGCTACCTCACCCACTGTTCTATGTCCTGTTTTGCCCCAAAATACATTATTAGCAAAGGAAACCTGAACTGCTAAAAAAAGCAAAATACATATCTTTTTCATTCTTCTAAATTTTTGGCAAAAGTAAAAAATGTAACTTAAAGTAATGTTATTTTTTAGTTCCATTTAATTTTTTAACTTATCCTTATACACAAAAACATCCTATTTTGATATTAAAGAAAATAAAGAGTCCATATTTAAGGTATACTATTATAGCATTACTTGCTCTTACAGTAGTTATTCTACTATTTATAACAAGTGTTTATATTGGTGTTTGGGGCAAAATACCAAGTAAAAAAGAGTTAACATCTTTAAAATACCAACAAGCATCAGAAGTTTATTCTGCAGACAGTGTTTTAATTGGCAAATATTATTTACAAGACAGGCAACCAATTCCTTTTACTGATTTTCCAAAACACTTAACAGAAGCATTAGTTTCTATTGAAGACGAGCGTTTTTACAGTCATAGCGGTATAGACTATAAAAGTATGTTTAGGGTAGCTTTTAAAAGTATTCTATTGCAAGATAAATCTTCTGGTGGTGGCAGTACTATAAGTCAGCAATTAGCAAAAAACTTATATCCAAGAACCAAACGTGGCAAGCTTAATTTAGTTGTTACTAAACTTAAAGAAATGTTTGTTGCTCGTAGATTAGAGAGTATTTACAGTAAAGAAGAAATACTGTACCATTATTTAAATCAGGTTTCTTTTGGAGATAATACACACGGCATTGAAAGTGCATCATTAAAATTTTTTAATAAACATACTAAAGAACTAAGTATTGCAGAGGCAGCAACTTTAATTGGTATGCTAAAAGCAACATATGGTTACAACCCAAGAATTTTTCCTAAAAAAAGTACTAACCGTAGAAATTTAGTTATGCAAGCTATGTACAATAATAGTTTTTTAAAGGAAAAACAAAAAGATAGTCTTATTAATACACCTTTAAAGTTAAACTATAGAGACTTTAATTATAATGATGGTATTGCCCCTTACTTTAGAGAGGAAGTTAGAAAACAATTGTTAAAATGGGCAAAAGAAAAGAATAATGCTGGTAGCGATTTAAATATTTATACATCTGGGTTAAAAATATACACTACTTTAAATTATAAAATGCAGGTATTGGCTGAAGAAGCAATGCAAGAGCATATGAAAAAATTACAGTCTGACTTTGAAAAAAGTTATGGCAAAAATGCTCCTTGGCTAACCAATAAAAATAGTATTAATAAGGCCGTAAAGCAATCATTACCCTATAAAAAATTAATAGCATTAGACTTACCAAAAAAACAAATATTAGACTCTTTAAATAAAAAAAAGACAATGACTTTAGCCACTTGGGATAAAGACATTACAATACAAGCAAGTACTATAGATAGTATTAAACATTATAGTAAATTTTTAAATATTGGCTCTTTGGCTGTAGACCCTGCTACCGGAGAAGTGAAAGTATGGATTGGAGGTGTTAACTTTAAACACTTTAAGTACGATCATATATCACAAAGTAAAAGGCAAGTTGGCTCTACTTTTAAACCAATTGTATACACTACAGCATTAGAACAAGGTATTGGCCCTTGCACCTACTTTTCTGCTCAAGAGGTAGAATATAAAAATTTAAAGCAATGGAGCCCGTCTAACTCTGGCTCTAAAGATGAGACTTTCCTAAACTACTCTATGGAAGAGGCTTTAAGTAACTCTGTAAACACTGTTGCTGTAAAAGTTTTAGAAAAAGCAGGAATAAAAAATACAATTGAACAAGCTAAAAAAATGGGTATTTCTACAGAACTACCTAACCAACCTTCTTTGGCTTTAGGTACAGCAGAAGTTAAAATTAACGAGCTTGCAAAAGCATACACCACTTTTGCAAATAATGGCAAACACAGCACTCCGTTTTTAATTAAACAAATTACTACTAGCAAAGACTCTATTATAGAAACCTTTGAACCTAAAATTGCTAAGCAAGCTGCGTTTTCTAATGAAACTAATATGATTATGTTAGAGTTAATGAAAGCAACAATTAACTCTGGTACCGCTTCTAGAATACGCAATAGTTACAAATTAACTAATGATATTGCTGGTAAAACGGGTACTACACAAAACAATAAAGATGCTTGGTTTGTAGGTGTAACTCCAAAATTGGTAAGTGTTACTTGGGTTGGATTAGACAACCATGAAATAGGGTTTAAAAGTACAGCTCTTGGTCAAGGTGCAAATGCTGCACTACCAGCTTTTGCCTTATTTCTGCAAAAAATGAATAAAGACAGTGATTTTAATTATATTACTAAAGCAAAATTTAAAAAACCTACAGATGCCGTTTTACAGTCGTTGGACTGTGATCCTACCAAAAAAGATGGTTTTTTTAAACGTTTATTTAAAAATCCTAACAAGAAAAAAAGGAAAGAGTTTAAACGTAGTTAGTGTGTTATTAATATATTTATAAACTATAGTAAACACTAACAAAATGAAAGAATACAAAATTATTAGACAAAGAACCAAATTTCGCAATACAGATAGTGATTTTGAAAATGAATTAAACACATTAGCTAAACAAGGTTGGGTAGTAAAATCTTCTATTGCTATAAATGGCTCTAGTTTATTTAAAGTAATTTTAGAACGCGATAAAAACAGGTAATTATGAAAAAACTACTAATACTGTGTCTGGTATTCCCAATTCTAATTTTTGCTCAAGAAGTAAAAACTGAAGAACTAGATTTAAAAAACGGAGACATTAGTTTACCTGGTACTTTAACAGTAGCACCATCTAAAAAGAAAACACCTCTTCTAATTTTTATTCAAGGTTCTGGTAATGGAGACCGCAATGGCAACCAAGCCGGTACAGCAATGCAAATTGGTTACATAAAAACCCTTAGAGATAGTTTAAATACTAAAGGAATTTCATTTTATAGTTATGATAAAAGATCTGCTAACATTAACAATTTAAAAAGCATAAAAGATATTAGCTTTAAAGGTTTTGTAGATGATGCTAACGTAGCTATAGATTATTTTAAAAACGACAAACGCTTTAGTAGCATTACTATAATTGGGCATAGTCAAGGTTCTTTGGTTGGTATGTTGGCCATCAATTCTCGTAATGATAAAGCTGTTACTTCTTACATATCATTAGCCGGACCAGGAAAAACTTTTGACAAAACAATTGTAGAACAATTAACAGCACAAAACCCAAGTTTAGGCCAAGCAGCAAAAGAACAATTTGAAGAGTTAGTACAAACTGATACTATTAAAGAGGTTAACCCGCTCTTAATGAGTGTTTTTCAACCAATTTATCAAAAATTTATAAAAGAATGGGCTACAGTAAACCCTGCTACTGAAATTAAAAAATTACAGATTCCTGTATTACTTTTAAATGGCGATTCGGACCTTCAAGTTAGTACAGACGATGCACAATTATTAAAAGACGCACACCCTAAAGCTACTTTAAAAATTATTCCTAAAATGAATCACGTTTTAAAAGTTGTAAATTCTATAGTTGAAAACCAAGAAGCTTATACATCAAAAGACTATAAAATATCTAACGAACTTATTAATACCATAGATAAATTTGTATCTAAATAAAAACTTGAGAACCAATAATAATGACTTATAAAATTTTGTGTTCTGATTTAGACGGAACCTTACTTACCACAAAAAATGATGTTTCTGACGTAACCATATCAGAAATAAACAGAATAAAAAACCACCTTAAAGTAATTTTAGTTTCTGCCAGAATGCCAAAATCTATGCGCTATTTACAAGAAAGATTGGGTATAGAAAATTTGCCTATTATTTGCTATAATGGTGCTTTGGTTTTAGATAATGACAAACAACTGTTTTCTACTTTTATAAGTAGCAAAGAATTGCAAACCATACACAAAATTGCAGAAGAACACATTGTAAAAATGGGCTTGTATTATATGGATGAATGGTACGTACCAGAAGACTCTGAACGTGTGCAAAAAGAAATTCACCATACCAAAGCAGAACCTATTTTTGAAGATACAAAAGTAACCTTAAGCAACTGGAGTAAAAGAAAAGTTGGCGCACATAAAATTATGCTAATGGGTACTAAAGAGACTACAGATGCTATTTTTAGTGTTTTAACGTCTACCTTAGGAGAAAGTCTACATTTTTACAGATCTAATGATACTTTAATAGAAGTTGCTCCTAAAACTATATCTAAACTATCTGCTATAAAATTGCTATTACAGAATGAAACTTTAGAAGAGGTAATTGCTTTTGGTGATAATTATAATGATATGGAAATGCTAACCCACGTAGGTTGTGGTGTTGCTGTAGAAAACGGAAGATCAGAAGTTAAGGCAATTGCTAAGCACGTAACGCTTAAAAACACAGAGAACGGAGTTGCGCATTTTATAAAGCAAAACATCTTAATTTAAGTATATTTGAGAAAACTCACCTTTTAGAACTAGACTATTTATGTTAGAACCACTTATTACAGATGATAAAGTTGTTTTTGGATTATTAACTCTTTGCTTAGGTTTTGTTTTTTACACCTCAGCTAAAAAAACAGGCTTTTGGAGTAAATTTTACACCATTGTTCCTGGTATTTTACTTTGTTATTTACTACCTGCAATTTTAACTTCTACAGGTATTATTGCAGAAACTTGGAAAACAGTAGATGATGCTGGTGTTATAACAGAACACGAGTCTGGACTTTACCATATGGCAAGTAGGTATTTGTTACCTGCAGCTTTAGTTTTAATGACATTGAGTATAGATTTAAAAGCTATTACCAACCTAGGTTCCAAAGCTTTAATTATGTTTTTAACAGGTTCTGTTGGCATTATTATTGGCGGGCCAATAGCTATATTAATTGTATCAGTTTTTTCTCCAGAAACTGTTGGCGGCAACGATTTTGATGCCATTTGGAGAGGACTATCTACTATTGCTGGTAGTTGGATAGGTGGTGGTGCAAACCAAGCTGCTATGCTAGAAATTTTTCAGTATAACCCAGAAAAATACGGTGGTATGGTGCTTATAGATGTTGTAGTAGCTAACATTTGGATGGCCATTATTTTATTAGGTGTAGGCAAAACCACAAAAATTGATAAATGGTTAAAGGCAGATGCATCTGCCATAGAAACACTAAAAGTAAAAGTGACTGCTTTTACAGAAAAAATAACAAGAACGCCAACCACACAAGATTATATGATGTTGCTTTTCTTTGCATTTACTGCAGTAGGTTTAGCTCATTTTTTAGGTGGTAACATAAGTTCTTATTTAGAAAATAATGTTGCTGCTGTAGCAGATAAAAAAAGTTTTTTATCCTTTTTAGGTTCTAGCTTTTTCTGGATGGTAGTATTGGCAACAATAGCAGGTATAGCACTATCTTTTACAAAAGCTAAAAATTTAGAAGGTGCTGGCGCTAGTAAAATAGGTGGTGTTTTTATATATATTTTAGTTGCCACTATTGGTATGAAAATGGATTTAGGTAAAGTATTAGAGAACCCAGGACTTATTGTTATTGGCCTAATATGGATTGCCATACACGCTGGTTTATTAATTTTAGTAGCTAAACTTATTAGAGCTCCTTACTTCTTTTTGGCAGTGGGTAGCCAAGCAAATGTTGGTGGTGCTGCTTCTGCACCAATTGTAGCTGCAGAGTTTCACCCATCTTTAACATCTGTTGGCGTATTACTTGCTGTTTTTGGTTATGTAGTTGGTACTGGAGGTGCATTATTATGTGCATACCTTATGGAAGTTGCCTCTGCCCTATAATTAAAAAGTTATACACAAAACAAAAAGCATTAACCTTTTTTTAAGAAAAATTAGTGATATTTGCTGCACTTAAATAATTATAAAATGAATAGATTTTTTCTTCTGTTTCTTCTTGGCATAAGCATTGTTGCTTGTAATTCTACAACTAAAAACACTATGACTGTTTCTGGTAATGTAAAAGGCCTTAAGAAAGGAACATTGTATTTGCAAAAAGTGAATGATACTGTTTTAGTTACAGTTGATTCTTTACAAATTAAAGGCGACGGTAATTATACGCTTACAACTGAGTTAGAAAGTCCTGAAATATTTTACTTGTATCTAGACAAGTCTGACAACTCTGAATTTAATGATAGAATTACATTTTTTGGAGAACCAGGAAATATTACAATAAATACTGCTTGGAATACTTTTGCTTTAAAAGCTAAAATAGAAGGATCTAAGTCACAAGAAAAATTAGAAGAGTTTAGAAAAAATGCATCTAAGTTTAATGCAGAAGCTTTACGTTTAGCGCAAACTGCACAATTACCAAATATACAAGGTAATGAACAAGCTATAGATTCTTTAAACAAAATGTTATCTAAAAATAATTTGCGTGGTTATTTATATGCTTTAAACTACTCATTAAACCATAAAGAGTCTTACGTAGCACCATATTTAGCATTAACAGAAGTACCAGATGTTAACGTAAAATATTTAGACTCTATTTACAATTCACTGGCAGATAGTGTGTCTGTATCCAAATACGGTAAAGAGCTAAAGGAACATATTAGCAAAGTAAAAGCTGCTAACAAATAAACATAAAAAAACATCCGCCAATGGCGGATGTTTTTTTATTCTATAAGTATCGTAAAAATTAACCTAATTTGTTAACCTCTGCTACTAACTCTGTAGCTTTAGTTTCTAGTTCTTTACGTACAGCATTTAAATGCTTACTTCTGTTATCTACGTCTTTCTTATTTACCTTTGCGATTAACTCATCAAAAGTAGCAATTGCAGAATCTATAACTTTAGAACCTTCTTTAGAATCTTTAGAGTTTGAAGTTGCTTCCCAAAAGTAAACTGCTTCAATAATATCTCCTAAAACAAAATTGATATCTTTTTTTAAATCTTTAATGCTTGCCATTTGTATTTATTTTTATGCAAAAATACATATTTAACTTATACAAAGAGTTTCTTACCCTTAATATATTAGATTAAGTATTAAATTGTAACTTCTAATAACTTAGCCCCACTAGAAATTATTTCTATAGATTTTGAAAGTGCTGGCACTAAAATAGTTTCCCCTTTTACTAAATCAGCTTCTCCAAATTCGTTTTTTACAGTTGCAGAACCACCAACACACATATAAATAGTAAAAGAATCTCTATTTATTACATCTTGCTTAATATTATCTGTTAACTCTATAAAATTAGTTTTAAAGTAAGGGCAATCTACCATTGTATTTACAGCGTTTGACTGTGTATTGTATGCCACTTTAAAATCGTCCTTTTTAGTATAATCTATAGCATCTAAAGCTTGTTCTGTATGTAGCTCTCTTAGATTGCCGTTTTTATCTTTACGGTTAAAATCAAATACTCTATAAGTAACATCAGATGTTTGCTGAATTTCTGCTAATAGAACCCCTGCACCAATTGCGTGTATTTTTCCTGTATTAATAAAAAAAGTATCACCTTCTTTTACCTTTTCGTAATTTAATAAATTTAGCAACGTATCATTTTTAATACTTGCAGCGTACTCTTCTTTAGCTACATCTTTATTAAAACCAACAATAAGCTCAGCGTCTTTGTCTGCATCCATAACGTACCACATCTCCGTTTTACCAAAAGAGTTATGTCTTTTTTTAGCTAACTCATCATTAGGATGTAGCTGTATAGATAGGTCTTGTTTTGCGTCTATAAACTTAATTAGTATAGGAAATTCTGTTCCAAAACGTTCTGCAACACTTTTTCCTAAAAGGTCATCAGTTTTCGTATTTATCAATTCTTGTAAAGATGTACCTGCTAAATCTCCGTTAGAAACCACAGAAACATCTCCTTTTACCGTAGACAGCTCCCAGCTTTCTCCAGTAATATCATTTTCTATAGATTTATTTAAAACATCTCTTAACTTGGTACCACCCCAAAGTCTTTCTTTTAAAATAGGATTAAATTTTAACGGATACATATATGTGTTGTTTTGGTTTATTATTTTTTACTGTCCTGTGTATGTTACGTAATTACGTGGTGTCTCATACAATACTACTTCTAATTTTTTTGAGGCATCAATCTCTGGTCTAAGCTTGTTCCAAATAACCACAGCTATGTTTTCTGCTGTAGGATTAAGCTCTTTAAAATCTGACACTTCAACATTTAAGTTTTTATGATCTAAAGCGTTTTCTACTTTCTCTTTAATAAGGTCTTTTAAAACCTTCATATCCATAACAAAACCAGTTTCTGGATCTATTTCTCCTTCTACACTAACTATAAGCTCATAGTTGTGGCCATGGTAATTAGGATTGCTACACAAACCAAAAATAGCTTTGTTTTTATCTGCATCCCATTTTTTGTTATGCAACCTGTGAGCTGCATTAAAATGCGCTTTTCTACTTACTTTTACTTTCATACTAGTATTGGTTTTGCAGGGTGTATTTATGAAAACGGTCAAAAATTATCTTAAACCATTCTGTATAGTTTTTTGGATTATTACTGATATCTTTTTTAATATCATCAAGAGCCATCCATTTCCAGTCTTGTACCTCTTCCTTATTAATATTGGGTTCTGCATTAAATTTACCAATCATTACATGATCTAGTTCATGTTCTGTTAAACCATTATCAAAAGGAGCTTTATAAATAAATGAAAATAACTCTTTAAGCTCTGTAACAAAACCCATTTCTTCTTGTAGCCTTCTTTTTCCAGCTTCTAGGTTAGACTCACCTACTCTTTGGTGACTACAACAAGTGTTTGTCCATAATAATGGTGAATGGTATTTTTCTGATGCACGTTGTTGCAGCATTGTTTCCCCTTTATCATTCATAACAAAAACAGAAAATGCTCTATGAAGAAGTGCTTTTTCATGCGCTTCCATTTTACCCATAGTACCAACCTGCTCGTCTTGCTCGTTAACTAATATTACCTGTTCTTCAATCATAGTCTTACAAAAATAAGACCTTTATGTTATTTATGAGCACTATAAAAAAGAAAAAACACCTTTACAAGTAAAAGTGTTTTTCGTATGTTTTAAACTAAGATTATGTGTTAAAAGAATCTAGGTGATTTTAAATTTTTCTTTGTTTTTATAAAGTCGTAACGTAACATTATTTCAAAAGAACCATCATTAAAAGATGTACTTCCTAACTCTGTAGTTTCTTTATCATAAGCCAAACCAATCATAAAATCCTCAGACACCTGAAAACCAAACATACCACTAAATGCTGCACTCCAACGGTAAGCTCCTCCTATAATAAACTTATCATTAAGCATAAAGTTAGCAGAAACATCTACCTGTAACGGCGCTCCTTTTACTCCTTTAGTTAATATCGTTGGTTTAAATTTTAAGTTGGGATTAAGGTCAAAAACATAACCTGTCATTAAGTAAATATTCATTTGCTCATTAGCAGTAGAAAAAGAAGACTCATCAAAATGTTTCGTCTGTAAAATTCTTGGCGCAGACAAACCAACATAAAATTTTTCTGTATGGTAATAGATACCCGCTCCTACATTAGGAGAAAATTTATTATTAATATCTTCTTGTAGAGTAGGATCTACACCATTACTATTATCCTGGTTTAATTCTGAAAAACGAACATCCAATAAATGTGCACTTGCTTTTAAACCAAATGACAACTTACCTTCTAAAGAAGTATATATTGTGTATGAAAAATCACCATCAAAATATGTTTCTGAAGTTGGACCAATAACATCGTTAACTACAGAAAAACCTACTCCAACACCTCTATATCCTAAAGGTGTGTGAAAATTAAAAGTTTGCGTTTTTGGTGCACCGTCTAAGCCAACCCACTGAGATCTGTGCAATAAACCAACACTCATATGACCACGAGAACCTGCATAAGCCGGATTTATACTTATAGTGTTATACATATACTGTGTGTATTGCGCATCTTGCTGTGCCCAACCTGATAGTGTACCAAGAGCTAACAGTAGCATAGTTGCTACTATTAGTTTGTACTGTTTTGTTTTTGCGCTCATAAACTTAATGCTATTTGTTTAAATATATGTAGCCGCTAAGCTGTTTAGTTTTACCTGCTGGTGTAGTATAATCTAATACATAGAAATACGTACCAACCGGAAGTTTTTTGTCTTTATTTATGGTAACTCTACCGTGAGATGTACCATCAAAATTATTATTTTGAGTATCATAAGACTTAGTTACAAATACTTGAACTCCCCATCTGTTATAAATTCTAACAGTGTTATTAGGGAATCTCTCTAGCCCTGTTATTTTAAGTACATCATGAATACCATCTCCGTTTGGAGTTACTACATTAAATATTTCTATACCATCTTCTTCTGATTCTGGAAAATCTAAATAATCTGGAATACCATCACCATCTGCATCATCATTTGCAAAATCACCATCTTTATTAATATCTTCATCAATAGTTGGTATACCATCACCATCATCATCAGTATCTCTATAATCTAGCTCACCATCACCATCTGAGTTTGGTAAGTCGTTTATAGGATCATCTATTTCATCGTTTTTATCATCATCAATAGTAGTTGCTCCTTCAAAACCATCATCTAGACCATCATTATCCTTATCAGAGCCTACAAATGTATCATCTGGGATACCATTACTATCTGTATCGTTAGCTTCTATTACATCTGGAACACCATCATTATCACTATCCTCATCTAGATAATCTGGTAAGCTATCACCATCTGTATCTACAGGGAATATTCCTAAATTACCATCAGTTTCATAAGCATCATCTAAACCATTACCGTTCTCATCTAAACCACTTGGTTGTATGTAACCGTTTGTTGTTTGTGCTTCTACATTGTCTGGGATACCATCGTCATCAGAATCTATATCTAAATAATCTGGAATACCATCACCATCTGTGTCTGTTGCATCTGTTGCTGGGTCATTATCACCATCTAAATTAAGATCTTCAAAACTATCTAGAATACCATCATTATCTGCATCTAAATCTGTCATTGCAGCTTCATTAACAAGTACTGTTATTGTAGACGTGCTACAGTTACTAAGTGTATCACAAATTGTATATGTAAAGGTATCTTGACCTATGTATCCTGGGTTAGGTGTGTATGTAATTACATCATCAGACGGATCGTTAGGCGTACCATTATCATCTACCACAATTGTTCCGTTAGTTGGATTTGTTGTTGTAAACGTACCATCTGTTGGTAAATCATTATCATTTAAATGCCAATTATCTATTACAATTGTTTCATCTTCATTAGTTGCAACAACATCATCTTGTGTATCTAAAATAGGTACTACTGTAATATCTACTGTTGCTGTACTACAATCTCCATACGTATTACACACAGTATATGTAAAAGAATCTGGACCATTGTAATCTGGGTTTGGTGCGTAGGTAACAATATCATCAGATGGGTCGTTAGGAGTACCGTTATCATTAATGGTAACAGTTCCGTTTACGGGATCTGACGTTGTTAAGGTTCCTGGATTAGGTAGCCCATTATCGTTATCAAAAACATCTATAACTATAGAATCGTCTTCATCTACAGAAACAATATCGTCTTGCAAATCACTAGCCTCGCTCATACAAACTACCGTAAAACTTGGTAATTTAACAGAGTTACCTGCTTTTAATAATGTTGCCACATATTTTATAACATCTTTAGTCGCTATTACTTGTGGCGCTGTTTGATCTCCTGTTAAAATTGGAGACCAACTAACTGTTGCTCCTGGTGGCACATTAGGTGAAACATCTAATGTAACCTCATTATCTGGAGTGTTACAGTCGGTTAATATAAAGTAGGTACTCGCGTTTTTACCGCACAACGTACCGTCATAAGTTGCAAAATATACTCCAGGCTGACTTACCTCATAAAAGAAGTCTGTACCCAAAACAGTACTTGTATCTGCCGCGTTATACCATTTGTAATTATTCTCATCTGTACTATTAGGTGCTTGCAATAAAAATTGAGCACTAACTACATTAGCGCAGAACAAGCCAAGTAGCAGAACGAATAAAAATTTATATGTGTTAATTGATTTCAAATTTCTAGGATAAGTTTTTATTCGCTTTAGCTTACTTTACTACAAATACAACGTTAATTAACGTGTTATAGTCTGTAGGTTGATTAGTTACTGTGTATGTTAACACTCCGTTAGCATTAATAGACATTGTAGCCGTGTTAAATACTGTAGGATCTGCATAAGTTACATAGTAGTATAATTCTGTTCTAGTATATGTTGGTAAAGCTGATGGTGCACCTGCACTACCAATAGTTGGTGTACCATATTGCTTAATATACTCATCATATAAATCTAATGTCTTAGTACCATTTGTTGCAACATCTACTTCTACAGAAGGCGGGTAAAATATACGTGCTGCTTTAGATGTAATAGGTGCAATTGCTTGTATTACTTCTTGCACATTAGTTTCTGCTGTTGGAGATGCTTCACCACCTTCATCAACATCAATTGGTGTACGCAAATCAACTTCATCATCAAACTGATCATCTGTATTTGCTAATGATGCTAAACTAACTGTTTGAGAAGAACCATCTTCTATACCTACAGTTAATGTTGTGCCAGACAAACCTAAATTACGTATACTTTGATTATCTGCTAATGCTGCTAAACTAACTGTTTGTGAAGAACCATCTTCTATACCTACAGTTAATGTTGTTCCAGAAAAACCTAAATTACGTATACTTTGATTATCTGTATCAATACTACTAATATCTATAGTATTACCACCTGAAATAGTTAAATCAGTACCAGATAAACTTAAAGTCTGATCATCAGTTGCTGGGTCACCTGCATCACCTTTTGCTCCTGCTGGGCCTTGAGGTCCCTGTGCTCCTGTTGCACCTCTATCCCCTTGATCTCCTTTATCTCCTTTTTGACCATTTTGACCATTTTGTCCAGGTTGACCTTGAGGTCCTTGTGGACCTTGCGGGCCTTGTGCTCCTGTTACTCCTCTATCACCTTGATCTCCCTTGTCTCCTTTTTGACCCTGTGGTCCTTGAATACCTTGAATTCCCTGATCTCCTTGATCTCCTTTTTCTCCTTGGATTCCCTGATCACCCTGATCTCCTTTTAATCCTTGAGGACCTTGTGCTCCAGTTTCTCCTTGAATACCTTGATCACCTTGGTCTCCTTGATCTCCTTTTTCTCCTTGGATTCCCTGATCACCCTGATCTCCTTTTAATCCTTGAGGACCTTGTGCTCCAGTTTCTCCTTGAATACCTTGATCACCTTGGTCTCCTTTTTCTCCCTGGATTCCTTGATCACCCTGATCTCCTTTATCTCCTTTTAATCCTTGAGGACCCTGTGCTCCAGTTTCTCCTTGAATACCTTGAATTCCCTGATCTCCTTGGTCTCCTTTTTCTCCTTGGATTCCCTGGTCACCCTGATCTCCTTTATCTCCTTTTAATCCTTGAGGACCCTGTGCTCCAGTTTCTCCTTGAATACCTTGAATTCCCTGATCACCTTGGTCTCCTTTTTCTCCCTGGATTCCCTGGTCACCCTGATCTCCTTTATCTCCTTTTAATCCTTGAGGACCCTGTGCTCCAGTTTCCCCTTGAATACCTTGAATACCTTGAATTCCCTGATCTCCTTGGTCTCCTTTTTCTCCTTGGATTCCCTGGTCACCCTGATCTCCTTTTAATCCTTGAGGACCCTGTGCTCCAGTTTCTCCTTGAATTCCCTGATCACCTTGGTCCCCTTTTTCTCCTTGGATTCCCTGGTCACCCTGATCTCCTTTTAATCCTTGAGGACCTTGTGCTCCAGTTTCTCCTTGAATACCTTGAATTCCCTGATCTCCTTGATCTCCTTTTTCTCCTTGGTCACCCTGATCTCCTTTTAATCCTTGAGGACCCTGTGCTCCAGTTTCTCCTTGAATACCTTGAATTCCCTGATCACCTTGGTCTCCTTTTTCTCCTTGGATTCCTTGGTCACCCTGATCTCCTTTATCTCCTTTTAGTCCTTGTGCTCCAGTTTCTCCTTGAATACCTTGAATTCCCTGATCACCTTGGTCTCCTTTTTCTCCTTGGTCTCCTTTTTCTCCTTGGATTCCTTGATCACCCTGATCTCCTTTTAATCCTTGAGGACCCTGTGCTCCAGTTTCTCCTTGAATACCTTGAATTCCCTGATCTCCTTGGTCTCCTTTTAATCCTTGTGGACCCTGATCACCCTGATCTCCTTTATCTCCTTTATCTCCCTTTTCTCCTTGTGGACCAGAGTCTGGATCTACCCATGTATATACTCCTGACCCATCAGTTGATAATACTTGTCCATTTATACCTCCAGTCGGTAACTCTATTTCATTCTGATCGTCTTTATCCCCATCAGTATATGTAACAGTATAATTACCAGATCCATCATTAGTTACACTAATATCTCCTGCTCCTACTACTGTCTCCCTGTAATTTGATAAATCAATTGGTGTAGCTGTTGGATCATTAGTTAACGTTAAGTTATCTCCAGTTAATGATAAATCTTGACTGTCTGTACCTACAAAGTTAGTTACTGTACCATTCTCTGATGTATAAGTAAAACTACCATCTCCATTATCTACTAATGTAGTTATGGTATTGTTGGTATCTACTGTTGCTGAGTTGCCAGAATCATCAGTAATCGTATATGTTCCATCTCCATTATCTAAAACTGTAGAACGTTTTGCATCAAAAGTTGTAGCTACACCATCTTCATTTGTATATGTAAATGTACCATCTGCATTGTCTACCAATGTAGATAATGTTTCTGTAAATGTTGTTGCTGTTCCGTTTTCTGATGTATAAGTAAAGCTACCATCACCATTGTCTACTAATGTAGTTATGGTATTGTTGGTATCTACTGTTGCTGAGTTTCCTGAGTCATCTGTTAATGTAAATGTACCGTCTCCATTATCTAAAACTGTAGAACGTTTTGCATCAAAAGTTGTAGCTACACCATCTTCATTTGTATATGTAAATGTACCATCTGCATTGTCTACTAATGTAGATAATGTTTCTGTAAATGTTGTTGCTGTTCCGTTTTCTGATGTATAAGTAAAGCTACCATCACCATTGTCTACCAATGTAGTTATAGTATTGTTGGTATCTACTGTTGCTGAGTTTCCTGAGTCATCTGTTAATGTAAAGGTTCCATCGCCATTATCTAAAACTGTAGAACGTTTTGCATCAAAAGTAGTCGCTACACCATCTTCATTTGTGTATGTAAATGTACCATCTGCATTGTCTACCAATGTAGATAATGTTTCTGTAAATGTTGTTGCTGTTCCGTTTTCTGATGTATAAGTAAAGCTACCATCACCATTGTCTACTAATGTAGTTATAGTATTGTTGGTATCTACTGTTGCTGAGTTTCCTGAATCATCTGTTAATGTAAATGTTCCGTCTCCATTATCTAAAACTGTAGAACGTTTTGCATCAAAAGTTGTAGCTACACCATCTTCATTTGTATATGTAAATGTACCATCTGCATTGTCTACCAATGTAGATAATGTTTCTGTAAATGTTGTTGCTGTTCCGTTTTCTGATGTATAAGTAAAGCTACCATCACCATTGTCTACTAATGTAGTTATAGTATTGTTGGTATCTACTGTTGCTGAGTTTCCTGAATCATCTGTTAATGTAAATGTTCCATCTCCATTATCTAAAACTGTAGAACGTTTTGCATCAAAAGTTGTAGCTATACCATCTTCATTTGTGTATGTAAATGTACCGTCTGCATTGTCTACCAATGTAGATAATGTTTCTGTAAATGTTGTTGCTGTTCCGTTTTCTGATGTATAAGTAAAGCTACCATCACCATTGTCTACCAATGTAGTTATGGTGTTGTTGGTATCTACTGTTGCTGAGTTTCCTGAATCATCTGTTAATGTAAATGTTCCGTCTCCATTATCTAAAACTGTAGAACGTTTTGCATCAAAAGTTGTAGCTACACCATCTTCATTTGTATATGTAAATGTACCATCTGCATTGTCTACCAATGTAGATAATGTTTCTGTAAATGTTGTTGCTGTTCCGTTTTCTGATGTATAAGTAAAGCTACCATCACCATTGTCTACCAATGTAGTTATAGTATTGTTGGTATCTACTGTTGCTGAGTTTCCTGAGTCATCTGTTAATGTAAAGGTTCCATCGCCATTATCTAAAACTGTAGAACGTTTTGCATCAAAAGTAGTCGCTACACCATCTTCATTTGTGTATGTAAATGTACCATCTGCATTGTCTACCAATGTAGATAATGTTTCTGTAAATGTTGTTGCTGTTCCGTTTTCTGATGTATAAGTAAAGCTACCATCACCATTGTCTACTAATGTAGTTATAGTATTGTTGGTATCTACTGTTGCTGAGTTTCCTGAATCATCTGTTAATGTAAATGTACCGTCTCCATTATCTAAAACTGTAGAACGTTTTGCATCAAAAGTTGTAGTTGCTCCGCTCTCGTTTTCATAAGTAAAAGTTCCATCACCATTATCTGTTAAAGATGTAATTGTTTCATCAATTGTAACTGATGCTACATTTAAATATAGACCTCCGTCTGTACCTACTTGAATATCATTATTAGCATCTGAACTTACTAAACCTATAGTCTGTGAAGAACCTGTGCCATCTGTATACGTTATTGTACCATCGTTATTATTAACTAAAGTACCTGCTACTTGATTTGTGTCAATAGTTACTGCATTTCCAGAGTCATCTGTTAATGTAAATGTTCCATCTCCATTATCTAAAACTGTAGAACGTTTTGCATCAAAAGTTGTAGCTACACCATCTTCATTTGTATATGTAAATGTACCATCTGCATTGTCTACCAATGTAGATAATGTTTCTGTAAATGTTGTTGCTGTTCCGTTTTCTGATGTATAAGTAAAGCTACCATCACCATTGTCTACTAATGTAGTTATGGTATTGTTGGTATCTACTGTTGCTGAGTTTCCTGAGTCATCTGTTAATGTAAATGTACCGTCTCCATTATCTAAAACTGTAGAACGTTTTGCATCAAAAGTTGTAGCTACACCATCTTCATTTGTATATGTAAATGTACCATCTGCATTGTCTACTAATGTAGATAATGTTTCTGTAAATGTTGTTGCTGTTCCGTTTTCTGATGTATAAGTAAAGCTACCATCACCATTGTCTACCAATGTAGTTATAGTATTGTTGGTATCTACTGTTGCTGAGTTTCCTGAGTCATCTGTTAATGTAAAGGTTCCATCGCCATTATCTAAAACTGTAGAACGTTTTGCATCAAAAGTAGTCGCTACACCATCTTCATTTGTGTATGTAAATGTACCATCTGCATTGTCTACCAATGTAGATAATGTTTCTGTAAATGTTGTTGCTGTTCCGTTTTCTGATGTATAAGTAAAGCTACCATCACCATTGTCTACTAATGTAGTTATAGTATTGTTGGTATCTACTGTTGCTGAGTTTCCTGAATCATCTGTTAATGTAAATGTACCGTCTCCATTATCTAAAACTGTAGAACGTTTTGCATCAAAAGTTGTAGCTACACCATCTTCATTTGTATATGTAAATGTACCATCTGCATTGTCTACCAATGTAGATAATGTTTCTGTAAATGTTGTTGCTGTTCCGTTTTCTGATGTATAAGTAAAGCTACCATCACCATTGTCTACTAATGTAGTTATAGTATTGTTGGTATCTACTGTTGCTGAGTTTCCTGAATCATCTGTTAATGTAAATGTTCCATCTCCATTATCTAAAACTGTAGAACGTTTTGCATCAAAAGTTGTAGCTATACCATCTTCATTTGTGTATGTAAATGTACCGTCTGCATTGTCTACCAATGTAGATAATGTTTCTGTAAATGTTGTTACTGTTCCGTTTTCTGATGTATAAGTAAAGCTACCATCACCATTGTCTACCAATGTAGTTATAGTATTGTTGGTATCTACTGTTGCTGAGTTTCCTGAATCATCTGTTAATGTAAATGTTCCATCTCCATTATCTAAAACTGTAGAACGTTTTACATCAAAAGTTGTAGCTATACCATCTTCATTTGTGTATGTAAATGTACCATCTGCATTGTCTACTAATGTAGATAATGTTTCTGTAAATGTTGTTGCTGTTCCGTTTTCTGATGTATAAGTAAAGCTACCATCACCATTGTCTACCAATGTAGTTATGGTGTTGTTGGTATCTACTGTTGCTGAGTTTCCTGAATCATCTGTTAATGTAAATGTTCCGTCTCCATTATCTAAAACTGTAGAACGTTTTGCATCAAAAGTTGTAGCTACACCATCTTCATTTGTATATGTAAATGTACCATCTGCATTGTCTACCAATGTAGATAATGTTTCTGTAAATGTTGTTGCTGTTCCGTTTTCAGATGTATAAGTAAAGCTACCATCACCATTGTCTACTAGTGTAGTTATAGTATTGTTGGTATCTACTGTTGCTGAGTTTCCTGAATCATCTGTTAATGTAAATGTTCCATCTCCATTATCTAAAACTGTAGAACGTTTTGCATCAAAAGTTGTAGCTACACCATCTTCATTTGTATATGTAAATGTACCATCTGCATTGTCTACCAATGTAGATAATGTTTCTGTAAATGTTGTTGCTGTTCCGTTTTCTGATGTATAAGTAAAGCTACCATCACCATTGTCTACTAATGTAGTTATGGTATTGTTGGTATCTACTGTTGCTGAGTTTCCTGAGTCATCTGTTAATGTAAATGTACCGTCTCCATTATCTAAAACTGTAGAACGTTTTGCATCAAAAGTTGTAGCTACACCATCTTCATTTGTATATGTAAATGTACCATCTGCATTGTCTACTAATGTAGATAATGTTTCTGTAAATGTTGTTGCTGTTCCGTTTTCTGATGTATAAGTAAAGCTACCATCACCATTGTCTACCAATGTAGTTATAGTATTGTTGGTATCTACTGTTGCTGAGTTTCCTGAGTCATCTGTTAATGTAAAGGTTCCATCGCCATTATCTAAAACTGTAGAACGTTTTGCATCAAAAGTAGTCGCTACACCATCTTCATTTGTGTATGTAAATGTACCATCTGCATTGTCTACCAATGTAGATAATGTTTCTGTAAATGTTGTTGCTGTTCCGTTTTCTGATGTATAAGTAAAGCTACCATCACCATTGTCTACTAATGTAGTTATAGTATTGTTGGTATCTACTGTTGCTGAGTTTCCTGAATCATCTGTTAATGTAAATGTTCCGTCTCCATTATCTAAAACTGTAGAACGTTTTGCATCAAAAGTTGTAGCTACACCATCTTCATTTGTATATGTAAATGTACCATCTGCATTGTCTACCAATGTAGATAATGTTTCTGTAAATGTTGTTGCTGTTCCGTTTTCTGATGTATAAGTAAAGCTACCATCACCATTGTCTACTAATGTAGTTATAGTATTGTTGGTATCTACTGTTGCTGAGTTTCCTGAATCATCTGTTAATGTAAATGTTCCATCTCCATTATCTAAAACTGTAGAACGTTTTGCATCAAAAGTTGTAGCTATACCATCTTCATTTGTGTATGTAAATGTACCGTCTGCATTGTCTACCAATGTAGATAATGTTTCTGTAAATGTTGTTGCTGTTCCGTTTTCTGATGTATAAGTAAAGCTACCATCACCATTGTCTACTAATGTAGTTATAGTATTGTTGGTATCTACTGTTGCTGAGTTTCCTGAATCATCTGTTAATGTAAATGTACCGTCTCCATTATCTAAAACTGTAGAACGTTTTGCATCAAAAGTTGTAGCTACACCATCTTCATTTGTATATGTAAATGTACCATCTGCATTGTCTACTAATGTAGATAATGTTTCTGTAAATGTTGTTGCTGTTCCGTTTTCTGATGTATAAGTAAAGCTACCATCACCATTGTCTACCAATGTAGTTATGGTGTTGTTGGTATCTACTGTTGCTGAGTTTCCTGAATCATCTGTTAATGTAAATGTTCCGTCTCCATTATCTAAAACTGTAGAACGTTTTGCATCAAAAGTAGTCGCTACACCATCTTCATTTGTATATGTAAATGTACCATCTGCATTGTCTACTAATGTAGATAATGTTTCTGTAAATGTTGTTGCTGTTCCGTTTTCTGATGTATAAGTAAAGCTACCATCACCATTGTCTACCAATGTAGTTATAGTATTGTTGGTATCTACTGTTGCTGAGTTTCCTGAGTCATCTGTTAATGTAAAGGTTCCATCGCCATTATCTAAAACTGTAGAACGTTTTGCATCAAAAGTAGTCGCTACACCATCTTCATTTGTGTATGTAAATGTACCATCTGCATTGTCTACCAATGTAGATAATGTTTCTGTAAATGTTGTTGCTGTTCCGTTTTCTGATGTATAAGTAAAGCTACCATCACCATTGTCTACTAATGTAGTTATAGTATTGTTGGTATCTACTGTTGCTGAGTTTCCTGAATCATCTGTTAATGTAAATGTACCGTCTCCATTATCTAAAACTGTAGAACGTTTTGCATCAAAAGTTGTAGCTACACCATCTTCATTTGTATATGTAAATGTACCATCTGCATTGTCTACCAATGTAGATAATGTTTCTGTAAATGTTGTTGCTGTTCCGTTTTCTGATGTATAAGTAAAGCTACCATCACCATTGTCTACTAATGTAGTTATAGTATTGTTGGTATCTACTGTTGCTGAGTTTCCTGAATCATCTGTTAATGTAAATGTTCCATCTCCATTATCTAAAACTGTAGAACGTTTTGCATCAAAAGTTGTAGCTACACCATCTTCATTTGTATATGTAAATGTACCATCTGCATTGTCTACCAATGTAGATAATGTTTCTGTAAATGTTGTTGCTGTTCCGTTTTCTGATGTATAAGTAAAGCTACCATCACCATTGTCTACTAATGTAGTTATTGTATTGTTGGTATCTACTGTTGCTGAGTTTCCTGAATCATCTGTTAATGTAAATGTTCCATCGCCATTATCTAAAACTGTAGAACGTTTTGCATCAAAAGTAGTCGCTACACCATCTTCATTTGTATATGTAAATGTACCGTCTGCATTGTCTACTAATGTAGATAATGTTTCTGTAAATGTTGTTGCTGTTCCGTTTTCTGATGTATAAGTAAAGCTACCATCACCATTGTCTACCAATGTAGTTATAGTATTGTTGGTATCTACTGTTGCTGAGTTTCCTGAATCATCTGTTAATGTAAATGTTCCGTCTCCATTATCTAAAACTGTAGAACGTTTTGCATCAAAAGTAGTCGCTACACCATCTTCATTTGTGTATGTAAATGTACCATCTGCATTGTCTACCAACGTAGTAACTGTTTCAAACAAATAGGACAAATCTACTACACTTGTACTACCACCCTGCATAGTAAGCGTAAGTTCACCTGTTGTTTGATCAAAAACAAAATCTAGAATTTCTGGGTTACTACCTGAAGATAGCTCCCAAGAATCACCATCCCAAAAATAGATAGTTCCTGTATCTGTATTAACATATAAGTCTCCTAAGTCTGCGCCTGCAGGAGATGCAGATCCTGGCGCGGTTACATCTGTTCCGCTTAAAACTTCACAATTACATTGATCTTCTAGGGTAACTGTAGTTTGTGAGAACGCAATTGATGATATTAAAAAAATCATCGGTAATAAAATCTTCTTCATGCCGGGGTGTTTTATTCTATTTATTTCTTTGCAATAAGTTTAAGATGATTCAACATCTGCTTTAATTTTAAAGCTGAGACATTTAAACTTCTCATATTAACCTATAAACAACTTCACTTTACAAAATTAACGTTAGATACGCCGTTAGAAAATAAATGTTGTGTAAGCACCTATTTGTATGGTTAACTTCTATAAAAGCAATGTGGATAATTTTTATCCCTGTTAAATAAGGTATTAACAAGTGTTTTTAATCGATAACAATGCGATTTTAAACGAATTACAAGAGAGTTGAAAAGACTATAAAAATATAATCTTTTCAATTTTTATTTGAAGTACTCAATATATTTGTGAGTTGAAGTAGTTTAATTACCTTTAACTCTATGGGTAATATTTCTGTTTGTAATTGCATTAAAAGCTTTTAAAATTACATAAGGAGAAAACTCTGATGTAGAGTTTGAAATTGTTGCTGTAGTGGTTACAAAATTCCCTATAGCTACAGATGCTGGTTTTGGGATAACAAACCTAAACTTATTAGTAGTATCATTGTTTCCATCATCATCTGAGTAACTAGATGTATTAGGAAACTGATCTGACGAACTACCTTCTATCATAGATCCTATAAAAATTTGTCCCTCTCCATAATCTGTTACCATTCCTAAACTATTATCTCCGGGACTAGCTGTTCCTTCATTAATATCCGTTAAAAATAATTCTATTGTAGCTCCTGGCCTAGACCAACCTTCTACTATAATATTTGAACCAGATATAAACGCATTAGATATTACAGCAAAATTGGTTAAACCATTAGGTCCGTTATCAGTGTCTCCATTGTCGTTAATTGTAACTCCATCTCCTACATCATTACTGGCATCTAAATCTATTCCAAGAGCCGGTGTTGTAGTTCCGTTGGCATATATAGAATTTTGCGATATTAGATTACCACTTGTATTACCTCCAGCAATTACTACGCCTGCTCCTCCATTGCTGGTTATAATGTTATTTGTTACAGATGAGTTATTACCATCAATTTTTGTACCTGCATTTTCTACTACACCACCACAATTACCTCCATTTTGTCCAGAGGTTCTAATTGTGTTTTCTAATATTGCTACATCATCTACATCTTCTACTTCTATACCTAATGCTCCTGCTTTTTCAATTAAATTTTGAGTAATTGTTATGTTACTACCTCCTTTAATAAAAATATTATCAAAACAAGCTCCTGTTCCATTCTCTGTTAAATGATTATTTTGAACAAGTACAGAAGACCCACCTCTTATTATAATACCTGCGTCAGTATTTGTTGTAATAAAATTAGAATCTATTATTGCATCACCTCCAGTAACCTCTACTCCATAATCTATATTACCTGCATTTACACCTACTGCATTTACACCTAAGAGAGAATGAGAAACAGTACCTTCTCCTCCACTAATAATAACACCTGCATTATTGTTTGCATAAACAGATATATTACGTATTACAGTACCATTACCAGATGTATTAAGTACATCTCCGTTATTTTTATGAATCTGTATTTCAGGCCTATCATATCCTGGTAAAGATACTCCTGAAACACCTACTGATGTTCCGCCAGCTCCTTCTGCTCCAAAGTTAGAGTTTCCTGAGTATGCTGTTTGTGTACGCCCATCTATAACTGTTTTAGTACCTGTTATTTCTTCTAAGGGATTACCATTAGATATTAAAATATCAAATATACCACCTGCATAATTTGCATCTGCTGTTCTACCTAATGAATCTGATGTAGGAGGAATCATAAATATTGACGTATCATCACCCGCTGCTGGGTCAAAAAGACTATTAGCTTCAATATCTACAGTCGCTTCTGCTAGATTATTTGAATTTATTATAAATTGATTTAAAGATCCTTGACCTTCCTCATTAGTGTTAACTATAGTGTTAAAGTTAAAACCAAAATTAATACCTACAACACCATTACCTGCAACAGAT
This sequence comes from Cellulophaga sp. RHA19, assembly GCF_002813425.1. Lineage (NCBI taxonomy): Bacteria > Pseudomonadati > Bacteroidota > Flavobacteriia > Flavobacteriales > Flavobacteriaceae > Cellulophaga > Cellulophaga sp. RHA19. The sequence goes on along the minus strand of NZ_PHUL01000001.1, from coordinate 1,850,162 downwards.
ACGTTGGATACAGTTTGTGCATTATTAATTACACCTAAAGAAACATCCTGAGTAGCTGTTGGGTCTTTACCTCCTACCTCATTTGGTTCTGCTTGTATGGCACCTGCTGTACCAAAAGACCTATATGTTTGCACTGGATAACAATCTGAACAACTAAAGCCACCACCTCTAGTTGACTTTATTGTAGAACTTACTGTTTTTATTAAATAATCTCCGTCTGCCATTCCTCCAAAAGAGTAATAACCAGATGCATCTGTTGTTTTTCTTTGAATAAAATTACCTGAGCTATCAAATAACTCTACTACTGCACCTTGTATACCTACTCCATTAGAAGTGGCTTGGTCACGACCAATACCGCCTGGGTAATTAACATCTTCAAAAACAGTTCCTGCAATTAAGTTAGAAGGAACTTTTATAACTACCGCAGCTGATATTACAAAATCTTGACCAACATCTACATTTGCTGTTACCTGACTATCTGCTGGCGATATAAATGAAGAAATATCATAGGTATCCAAATCTACACCATATGAATTAGCAATATTATAAGTTGGACTTACAGTATTATCATAAATAGTAGAATTATAGGCATTGTTACCAGACTGTCCACCGTCGTTTGTTAAAATAAAATTCTGCCCTGTTTGGTTTGTTATAGATAGTTCTTCTGGGTTTGTAGATCCAGAACTAGAACCATTTAAATCTGGATCTCCTTCCCATGATAAAAATGATGCTTTTGCTCCTGCACCTGAAATAGCATAAAAAGAATCTAGTGTAAACGAAGTACCTTCATTACTAAGACCATCAAAACCTTGGTATAAATTTATATTTACTGCTGGCAAATTTGGATCTTCATAAAATACAATTAATGTCCAACCACCTAAAACTGTAGAAGTAGTACAATAATCTCCTGTATTATTTATAGTTAAACCACTAAAATCAAAAACATTTGTACTAGGGTTTGCTACGCTTTTAACAATATCTGTAACATCACTTACGTAACCAAAAAAGTTTCTATTGGTTAATGAAGTTTGATATAAGAAATTTGCTGATACATTTTGACCTTCAAAAACAACATCCGCATCTCTAACTGTACTAGAGTGAGCCCAATATAAATAAGCTCTTTCTACTGTTCCTGTATTAGGAATTGGAGATATTAATGTGTTTGAAGATGATGTAGTAACAGCACAAGGAGAAACTCCATTTGCTCCAGTTCTTAATGTACCTCCTGTTGTGGAGTAATCATAGTATCCATCAAACTCCTGAAATAAAGTAAGTGGATCATTAGCTAAAATTTGTGAGTTAATTGTTCCTATACCCGTATCAGTATAATTAATGGTTGCATATTGAGCCGTAGCCCCAGTAAATTCTATTTTAAAATTTTCTGCAAATTCTGGTGTACCATCATTAGTTATGGGGACAGATATAGTTTGTACATTTCCCAATTCACCTGTAAAGGTTAATGTTCCGCTAACTGCCGTGTAATCACTACCTGCCAAAGCAGTATCATCTACTGTTGTATAATCTACCGTAAAAGGCGCTTCAACAAAACCAAATAAAAATACATTTCTACCGTGGGCAGCTCTTGTAGATGTAACCGTAAAAATTGCTACACCTGCATCTTCATCTATAGTTACATCTTCAATTTCTATTACCGGTCCTTCTGGAAAACAATTAACTTGAGCTTGCCAACCTGCACCTGTTGTATTACCATTAGATGTAAACCTAAAAGTTAAACACCCTGATGCTGCTGATGAGTTTATTGACGTTGGAACGTTGGCACTATCAAACTGACCTATTAAAGGTGCACTAGTAGAGTTACCATCATATATATATAAAATATCACCTGTTACAACTTCAAAAGCTGTAAAATCTACATTTATATATGTGTCTGCTGTATCAGGACAAATTGTATAAGTTGCATTTTCATTATTACTGTAGTTTGATGGTCCACCTGGATCAAAAAAAGTATCGTTACAACTATTAACTGTAACACCATCTGTCATTACCAAAGCATCGTCATCTATTATAGTACCAGTACCTATGTCTGATATATCTATGGTAGAATTACTAGAGCTAGTAAATCTTATTGAAAATTCTTCTGCTCCTTCTATAGTAGTATCATTTAGTATTGGTATGGTAATAGTTTCTGTATCATTAATGTTACCATTAAAATTTAAAGTACCTGTTCTTGCTGTATAATCTGAACCCGAAGTTGCTGTACCATTAAAAGTTGTATAGTTAACAGTATAAGAGCCAGATGCACTTGCTACAGTTTGCCTTACAGTAAAAGTAGCTGTACCTGCATTTTCATTAACTGTAACATCATTAATTTCTAAAACAGGACTAGATACTGCTGTAAACAACACATTGTCTATAAAAATTTGATCTGTATTGGCCCAATTGTTACCACTAGTAGACCTAAAAATTATTGCTGGGTTAGATGCTATTTGTGCAGCAGTTAGTGTATAAGATAAAGATCCTTGAGTGTTAGTATTTATATTACGCACTAAGTTCCAAGCCCCTGTGCTGCCGTTATAAATGTAGACACCCAATGATTCTCCTCCTCTGTTACGAGCATCAAAATCTAAGGTTAATGTTACTGAATCGTAACCTGACAATGGAATAAATCTGTAAATAAAACCATTGTCTATATTTCTTAATCGCAATCTATTTCCTATAACACTGATGTTACCACTCCAAGGACTATTATTATCTCCGGACTCTATCCAGTTTGTGGAAAAATTCTGATTACCATCATTTCTACTATATGATGTAGATGAGAAATTATCTCTAAAAGTATCCTGCCCTAATACTAAACTAGTAAACAGCAAGAAAAAAAACACTAAATATATATTAATCAACTTCATAATAAGAATTGGGTTTTTGGGGAATGTGTTATTAAAAACACACCCATCTTATTAAGGCGCTAAATTATACTTTTAACTATCAAATATTTAATATTTGTTGTGAATAGCCGATAACGTATCATATAGCTCTAGAAACTTGAAGTAAGAACAATTAAAAAAAGCCTTAACATCAAGTGTTAAGGCTTTTTTAATAAGTTATGTAGTATTAATTATTCTATAATAATAAATTCTGATCTTCTATTTAATTGATGTTCTTTTACTGTACAAGGCACACCATTTTCGCATTTATTTACAAGTTTAGTTTCTCCAAAACCTTCACCTTGTAAACGACTTGCATCAATTCCTTTAGATACCATATAATTTACTGTTGCTTCTGCTCTCTTTTGAGACAACCATAAGTTGTAAGAATCTTTACCTCTACTGTCTGTATGTGAATTAACTTTGATTTTTAAACTAGAGAATTTTTCCATAGCAACAATAACTTTTTGAATTTCAATTTCTGCATCCGGTCTAATATCAAACTTATTTAAATCAAAATATATAGTACTTAATTGTAATAATTTAGCCAAATCATCTCCAGCACCTGCAGTAACTTTATCTCTTTCTAGATAAAAATCGATTACCTGTGGTTCTCCATTAGACTTGTTAATATATTTTTCTGATGGTACATAACCCTCTACTACAGCTCTAACAAAATTTCCTTGATTACAATCTAATTGTATATTATAAACACCATTAGAACTCATAATTGTAGAAGAAATTTCTTCATTATTTTCATCAATAACTTTTATTGCTGCTCCAACTAAAATTTCATTTGAAATTTTATCTCTAACCGTACCAGTTATTTGCTGAATACAATCTAAAACCAAAGGTTCATTTTCTACTACTGAGTAAATATCATCTTCACCTACTCCACCTTTTCTGTTAGAAGCAAAATATCCGTTTCTATTTTCACTATCAAAAATAAAGGTAAAATCGTCCATATTACTATTTACTGGTTCACCAACATTTACAATAGAGCCATTAAGTGTATTGTTTGCAATTTTGGTTGCAAATATATCTAACCCTCCTAAACCAAGATGTCCGTCTGAAGAAAAATATAAAATATCTTCATTAGATACATATGGGAAAGTCTCTCTCTCTTCTGTATTAATTTTGCTTCCTAAATTTACAGGTGTGCCATAAGTATTATCATCATTAATACTAGAACTAAAAATATCTGACAAACCTAAAGTACCAGGCATATTAGAAGCAAAATATAATGTTTTTTCATCATTACTTAATGTAGGATGAGCTACTGAGTAATCGTCACTATTAAAAGGCAACTCTGTAATATTTGTCCAAATCCCATCTATAAAATCTGCTCTAAATATTTTTAATCTAACTACACCATTTTTATCTTCTACACGCTTTCCATCCTTATAATTATTACGTGTAAAATACATAGTAGTACCATCTTTAGTAATTGTAGATGTTGACTCGTGATATCTAGTATTTATATTTTTATCTAATTTTACAACTTTATTTAAAGACAAGCTATCTGCATTTACTTTATATAGGTCTAAAAAGTCTCTTGAGTTCCAAGTATGTCTATATTTTGCTAAGTTACCCGTATCTCTATCTGAAGAAAAAAGAAGTCCTTCATTATAAAATGTTGGAGCAAACTCGTTATGCACACTATTGTACTTAAAAGTAGATACTTTAAATTTATCTAAATTTTCTCTAATTTTTGCAGAAGATGCGATTGTATCTTTTGCAAATAAAGCTTTTTCTCCTGAAGAGGCTACATCATAAAACTTCTCTAAAATAGCATTAGATTCATCATACTGAGCTAGTGTCCTTAGTGTTTGCGCATATTTAAAATATTGTTCTGCTGTAACATCTGATTCAAACTCTGCTACTAACCTTTTGTATATATCTGCTGCCTTTTTATAATCTGCATTAAAGTAATATGAGTTTGCCAATTTACCTAGTAATTCAGCAGATACAAATCCTTTTTCTATAACTTTAGTATAAATATCTATAGCAGGACTAAAAGCGTAACTTTTGTATTTATCATTTGCTTTTTCTATTAATCTCTCTTGGGCATCAATATTTCCAACAGTAAAAAATAGTATAGCAAGTAAAACTATAATTTTCTTAATCATTTTGTAAATTTTATTTTTTTAGAAGAATCTAGGTGAAACTAGCTTTTCAAAAGCTCTAACCAGTTCAAATCTTAAAAACACCTCAAAAGAACCATCATTAAATTGAGTTCCTCCTAATTCTGTAGTTTCTTTATCATAAGCTAAGCCCAACATAATTTGGTCTGACACTTGAAAACCAGCCATTGCACTTACTGCAGCATCCCATCTGTAAGCTGCACCAAATGAGAACTTCTCATTATATAAAAAGTTTGCTGATAAATCTACTTGAAGAGGTGCTCCACTTACGACTTTTGTTAATAGTGCTGGCTTAAATTTTAAATCGTTATTTAAGTCAAACACATAACCTGTTATAGCATATAAATTGATTTTATCCTGAGATAAAAACTGTACACCATCATCTGAATCTGAATTGCTACTATCAAAATGATCTGTCTCTAACAAGTTTGGAGCTGAAAGTCCAAAGTAAAATTTATTTGTATGGTAGTAAAAACCTAGTCCAAAATTAGGAGAGAATCTATTATCTATATTATTTGTTTCTACTACTTCATCATCTATTTTTCTTAGTTTGTCAAAATCTAAGTTTAACCTATTGAAACCTACTTTAAGTCCAAAAGATAATTTTCTTTCTTGAGCAAGTTTTAATGTGTAAGATAAAGTCCCATCAACATAAGTTTCCTGAACTACACCATCTCCAATTTCATCATTAACTATAGATACGCCATATCCCAAATTACTGTTTCGTATAGGCGAGTGTAAATTTAGAGTCTGAGTTTTTGGCGCACCATCTAATCCTACCCATTGAGATCTATATAATGCAGCAATACTTAGTTGACCTCTAGATCCTGCGTATGCGGGATTAACAGCTAATGTATTAAACATATATTGTGTGTATTGTGCGTCTTGTTGCGCACTAACACTGTCTAAAACAAGTATTACTAATATAATTGTTGCAAGAATGCTTCTTTTTATCATTTTATGATATTAATTATGTTATTTACTTACGTATAGATAACCACTATCGGTATTATTATTTCCGTTTTGTTCGTAATTGAAGATGTAATAATATACTCCTGAAGGTAAAACTTCACCTGCTTTTACAGTAGATCTTCCTTTAGATTTACCATCAAAAACATTATTAATGTTGTTGTAACCATCAGCTTCAAAAATTACAATACCCCATCTGTTATAGATTCTTAATGTATTATTAGGAACTAGCTCTACATTATCTATCCATAAGAAATCATTTTTACCATCACTATTAGGAGTAACCATTTGCATAACTACTACTGCATTTTCATCTGGTGTATTATCTGGATCTAAATAATCTGGAGTTCCGTCACCATCTGCGTCATCGTTTGTTGGGTTACCATCACCATTTGCATCTTCATCTGGTGTATTTATACCGTCACCATCGTCATCTAAATCTCTGTAGTTAACGTCTTCTGTACCATCTGTATCTGGTAAATCATTTACTGGATCGTTGATCTCATCATTTACATCAAAACCATCGTTTACATCTGACCCCTCATAACCATCATCTAAACCATCACCATCTGTATCTATAGTAGTGTATGTCTGATCTGGAATACCGTCAAAATTAAAGTCGTTACCCTCATTGTTATCTGGAACTGTGTCATTATCACTATCTAAATCAATGTAATCTGGTGTATCCTCACCATCGTGATTATTTGGTGTTAAACCATCTAAATAAGCACTATTTACTCCATCGTTTGCTAAATATGTTGCTGCATCATCATTATTAGGAGCAATGTAACCATCAGTGGTTTGTGCTTCTACATTATCTGGAATACCGTCATCATCAGCGTCTATGTCTAAATGGTTTGGTATGCCATCACCATCTGTATCTGCAGGATTAGTTAACGGGTCATTATCGCCATCTATATTTTCATCTTCTACTACATCCAATATACCATCGTTATCGTCATCTAAATCTACTGCGTCTGGAACACCATCTCCGTCAGTATCAACACCTGGAGTATCATCCATAGGATCTAAATAATCTGGTGTACCATCATTATCTGAATCGTCGTTTGTTGGGTCACCATTACCATCTGCATCTTCATCTGGCGTGTTTATTCCGTCTCCGTCGTCATCTAAATCTCTGTAGTTAACATCTTCTGTACCATCTGTATCTGGTAAATCATTTGCTGGATCATTGATCTCATCATTTACATCAAAACCATCGTTTACATCTGATCCTTCATAACCATCATCCAAACCATCACCATCTGTATCTACTCCTGTAAATGTCTGATCTGGAATACCGTCAAAGTTAAAGTCGTTACCCTCATTATTATCTGGAACTGTGTCATTATCACTATCTAAATCAATGTAATCTGGTGTATCCTCACCATCGTGATTATTTGGCGTAATTCCTTCGTCTCCTGATCCTTCATAAGCATCATCTAAACCATCCATATCTGAATCGTTTCCGCTTGGTGCTATGTAATCTTCTGTTGTTTGTCCTTCTACGTTGTCTGGAATACCATCGTTATCTGCGTCTATATCTAAATGGTTTGGTATGCCATCACCATCTGTATCTGCAGGATTAGTTAACGGGTCATTATCGCCATCTAAGTTTGGATCTTCTACTGCATCTAAAATACCATCGTTATCGTCATCTAAATCTACTGCATCTGGAACACCGTCGCCGTCTGTATCTTTTCTGTCATCTGTAGGGTCTAAATAATCTGGTGTACCATCATTATCTGAATCATCATTGGTTGGGTCACCATTACCATCTGCATCTTCATCTGGCGTGTTTATTCCGTCTCCGTCGTCATCCAAATCTCTGTAGTTAACATCTTCTGTACCATCTGTATCTGGTAAATCATTTGCTGGATCGTTGATCTCATCATTTACATCAAAACCATCGTTTACGTCTGATCCTTCATATCCATCATCTAAACCATCACCATCGGTATCTACTCCTGTAAATGTCTGATCTGGAACTCCATCAAAATTAAAGTCGTTACCCTCATTGTTATCTGGAACTGTGTCATTATCACTATTTAAATCAATGTAATCTGGTGTATCCTCACCATCGTGATTATTTGGCGTAATTCCTTCGTCTCCTGATCCTTCATAAGCATCATCTAAACCATCCATATCTGAATCGTTTCCGCTTGGTGCTATGTAATCTTCTGTTGTTTGTCCTTCTACGTTATCTGGAATACCATCGTTATCTGCGTCTATGTCTAAATGGTTTGGTATGCCATCACCATCTGTATCTGCAGGATCTGTTAATGGATCATTATCGCCATCTAAATTTGGATCCTCTACTGCGTCTAATATACCATCGTTATCGTCATCTAAATCTACTGCATCTGGAACACCGTCGCCGTCTGTATCTTTTCTGTCATCTGTAGGGTCTAAATAATCTGGTGTACCATCATTATCTGAATCATCATTGGTTGGGTCACCATTACCATCTGCATCTTCATCTGGCGTGTTTATTCCGTCTCCGTCGTCATCTAAATCTCTGTAGTTAACATCTTCTGTACCATCTGTATCTGGTAAATCATTTGCTGGATCATTGATCTCATCATTTACATCAAAACCATCGTTTACATCTGATCCTTCATAACCATCATCCAAACCATCACCATCTGTATCTACTCCTGTAAATGTCTGATCTGGAATACCGTCAAAGTTAAAGTCGTTACCCTCATTATTATCTGGAACTGTGTCATTATCACTATCTAAATCAATGTAATCTGGTGTATCCTCACCATCGTGATTATTTGGCGTAATTCCTTCGTCTCCTGATCCTTCATAAGCATCATCTAAACCATCCATATCTGAATCGTTTCCGCTTGGTGCTATGTAATCTTCTGTTGTTTGTCCTTCTACGTTGTCTGGAATACCATCGTTATCTGCGTCTATATCTAAATGGTTTGGTATGCCATCACCATCTGTATCTGCAGGATTAGTTAACGGGTCATTATCGCCATCTAAGTTTGGATCTTCTACTGCATCTAAAATACCATCGTTATCGTCATCTAAATCTACTGCATCTGGAACACCGTCGCCGTCTGTATCTTTTCTGTCATCTGTAGGGTCTAAATAATCTGGTGTACCATCATTATCTGAATCATCATTGGTTGGGTCACCATTACCATCTGCATCTTCATCTGGCGTGTTTATTCCGTCTCCGTCGTCATCCAAATCTCTGTAGTTAACATCTTCTGTACCATCTGTATCTGGTAAATCATTTGCTGGATCGTTGATCTCGTCATTTACATCAAAACCATCGTTTACGTCTGATCCTTCATATCCATCATCTAAACCATCACCATCGGTATCTACTCCTGTAAATGTCTGATCTGGAACTCCATCAAAATTAAAGTCGTTACCCTCATTGTTATCTGGAACTGTGTCATTATCACTATCTAAATCAATGTAATCTGGTGTATCCTCACCATCGTGATTATTTGGCGTAATTCCTTCGTCTCCTGATCCTTCATAAGCATCATCTAAACCATCCATATCTGAATCGTTTCCGCTTGGTGCTATGTAATCTTCTGTTGTTTGTCCTTCTACGTTGTCTGGAATACCATCGTTATCTGCGTCTATATCTAAATGGTTTGGTATGCCATCACCATCTGTATCTGCAGGATTAGTTAACGGGTCATTATCGCCATCTAAGTTTGGATCTTCTACTGCATCTAAAATACCATCGTTATCGTCATCTAAATCTACTGCATCTGGAACACCGTCGCCGTCTGTATCTTTTCTGTCATCTGTAGGGTCTAAATAATCTGGTGTACCATCATTATCTGAATCATCATTGGTTGGGTCACCATTACCATCTGCATCTTCATCTGGCGTGTTTATTCCGTCTCCGTCGTCATCTAAATCTCTGTAGTTAACATCTTCTGTACCATCTGTATCTGGTAAATCATTTGCTGGATCATTGATCTCATCATTTACATCAAAACCATCGTTTACATCTGATCCTTCATAACCATCATCCAAACCATCACCATCTGTATCTACTCCTGTAAATGTCTGATCTGGAATACCGTCAAAGTTAAAGTCGTTACCCTCATTATTATCTGGAACTGTGTCATTATCACTATCTAAATCAATGTAATCTCGTGTATCCTCACCATCGTGATTATTTGGTGTAATTCCCTCGTCTCCTGATCCTTCATAAGCATCATCTAAACCATCCATATCTGAATCGTTTCCGCTTGGTGCTATATAACCGTCAGTAGTTTGTCCTTCTACGTTGTCTGGAATACCATCGTTATCTGCGTCTATGTCTCTAAAGTCTGGATTAGAATCTGAATCTGAATTTGTTGGTGTAATACCTTCTCCTGATCCAGGTGTAGTTTCATAAGCATCATCTAAACCATTACCATCTGTATCAAAAGTGCAAGGATGTACAATAGTATTACCTCCTTGAGCTTCAACATTGTCTACAATACCATCATTATCAGAATCTATATCTCTAAAATCTGGTTTCTTGTCTCCATCAGTATCAACAGGTGTTAGCCCCAAACCAGGACAACTTTGGTAAGCATCATCTAAACCATCACAATTAACATCTTTATTAATTGGAGCAACGTAGCCGTCTGTAGTTTGTGCTTCTATATTATCTATAATACCATCATCATCAGAATCTATATCTCTAAAATCTGGATGAGAATCACCATCAGTATCAACAGGTGTAATTCCTTGACCTGTACCACAGTAGTCTTCATAATGATCATCTAAACCATTCTTTGGATCAGAATCCATACCACAAGGTGCGGTAAATTCATTTGTAGACTGAGCTTCTACATTATCCAATATACCGTCATTATCAGAATCAATATCTAAATAATCTTTTCTAGTATCTCCGTCTGTATCAACAGGAGACAAGCCTTCACCTCCTCCAGGACAAGATTCGTAAGCATCATCTAAACCATTTCCGTCAGAATCTATACCACTTGGCTTTATATAACCAACTGACAATTGTGCTTCTAAGTTGTCTAAAATACCATCGTTATCAGAATCAATATCTAAACTATTTGGTATTCCGTCTTTATCAAAATCTGCTGTTTCTCCTTCTTTTGTATCTAAAATACCGTCATTGTCATCATCAATATCGATGTGATCAAAAATGCCATCACCATCTGTATCTACGCCTGGAGCAAAATCCGCGTAAACAGTGAATGAAGAGAATATAAATACAACTAAAAAAGTAAACAGAGGAGTCCTCTTTTTGTACAGGGACCTGTTTAATACTAAAGTAAAATTTTCCATAAATGATAGTTAGTGTTACTAATCACCATGGCATTGTTTGTTAAGTTTATACCTAAAAGATTTTGGGACTTCTTGCTTAAACTGGATGCTAAGTTAAAGTTATTTTTAAATACTACATTAAATTTGATATCATATGTTGCATCCGTTCTTTGAAGCGCAAATTTAATCGTTTAAATGTTAATTTTTTAACTTTTAGTTAAAAAAATTTAACAAAAAAAAGTCAAAACCGTTTTTTATTAAAATTCGTAATCTTATAAAAAAAGCAGTTCGTCGAAAATATAAAAACACTCTTATTTATGTAACATAAGACCTCAGTATTTATTAACAGAGTTATTAGCATACTATTATTTACCGTACTTTTGCAACAAATTTTTTTAAATGAGTTTTGAAAAAGAAATACAAAAGAGAAGAACTTTTGGTATTATATCTCACCCTGATGCTGGTAAAACAACACTAACAGAAAAGCTATTACTTTTTGGTGGTGCTATACAAGAAGCAGGAGCGGTTAAGAACAATAAAATAAAGAAATCTGCTACCAGTGACTTTATGGAAATTGAAAGACAGAGAGGTATATCTGTAGCCACGTCTGTACTTGCCTTTATATATAAGGATAAGAAAATAAATATTTTAGATACTCCAGGACACAAGGATTTTGCTGAAGATACTTTTAGAACATTGACGGCAGTAGATAGCGTTATTGTTGTAATTGATGTTGCAAAAGGTGTTGAGGAACAAACTGAAAAATTGGTTGAAGTATGTAGAATGCGAAAAATACCAATTATTGTTTTTATTAATAAGTTAGACCGTGAAGGTAAAGATGCTTTTGATTTGCTTGATGAAGTAGAACAAAAATTAGGCTTATCTGTTACTCCTTTAAGCTTCCCTATTGGTATGGGATATGACTTTAAAGGAATTTATAATATTTACGAGAAAAACATTAACCTTTTTAGCGGAGACAGCAAAAAAAATATTGAAGAAACTATTGCCTTTGATGATGTTAAAAATTCTGAACTGGAAAATGTAATTGGAGAAAAAGCTGCAGAAACTTTAAGAGATGATTTAGAACTTGTTAGCGGAGTTTACCCAGAGTTTAGCAAAGAAAAATATTTAGCTAGTGAACAACAACCGGTATTTTTTGGTTCTGCCTTAAATAATTTTGGAGTACGTGAACTATTAGATTGCTTTATTGAAATAGCCCCTTCTCCTAGACCTAAAAAAGCAGAAGAAAGAGAGGTTATAGCTAACGAAAAAGAATTTACTGGTTTTGTATTTAAAATACATGCCAATATGGATCCTAAACATAGAGATAGATTAGCATTTATTAAAATTGTATCTGGAACTTTTGAGCGCAACAAACCTTATTTGCACGTAAGAAATCAAAAGAAGTTGAAATTTTCTAGTCCAAATGCTTTTTTTGCTGAGAAAAAAGAAATTGTAGATATATCTTACCCTGGTGATATTGTTGGATTACACGATACTGGTCATTTTAAAATTGGAGACACTTTAACTGAAGGAGAACAATTACACTATAAAGGAATTCCTAGTTTTAGTCCAGAACATTTTAGATACATAAATAATGCGGACCCTATGAAAGCTAAACCTTTATACAAAGGTATAGACCAATTAATGGACGAAGGTGTTGCTCAATTATTTACATTAGAGTTAAATGGACGTAAAATAATTGGTACCGTTGGTGCTTTACAGTTTGAGGTTATCCAATACAGATTAGAACATGAATATGGCGCTAAATGTACTTACGAAAATTTCCCTGTATTTAAAGCCTGTTGGGTTGACCCTGAAGATAAAAATAATGATGAGTTTAAAGAATTTAAGCGTGTTAAACAAAAATTCCTTGCCAAGGACAAGTCTGGCAAATTGGTATTTTTAGCAGATTCACAATTCTCATTACAAATGACACAACAAAAATACCCTAGTGTAAAACTACATTTTACATCTGAGTTCGAATAATACAAAGAAAACCATACAATGCATAAAAGCCAAACTATTAAGTTTGGCTTTTTTTATATTGCTTTTAAACAAAAAACCACGCAAATTGCGTGGTTTTTTTATTATGCTTCTCCTGTTGGTCCAAAATTAATTGGTACTGAAGGCTGCTCATAATCTTTAATTGCTCCGTGAGCCTTTTCAAAACGTTGAACATTGTCATTTAATGCTTTTAAAAGCTTTTTAGCATGTTGTGGCGTAAGTATAATTCTACTTTTCACTTTTGCTTTTGGTGCTCCAGGCATCATACTAACAAAGTCTACTACAAACTCTGATACTGAATGGTTAATAATTGCCAAATTAGAGTAAACTCCTTCGGCAGTTTTTTCATCCAACTCAATATTTATTTGTTTTTGATCTTGATTAGAATCACTCATACAACTTAAAATTTAAGTTCTTCTTTACGAGCCATAATCTCATCATATTCTTCTTTAGAACCTACTATGATGCTATCATAATCTCTCATACCTGTACCAGCAGGTATCTTATGACCAACAATTACATTTTCTTTTAATCCTTCTAAACTATCAACTTTACCAGCTACTGCTGCTTCATTTAATACCTTAGTTGTCTCCTGGAATGATGCCGCAGAGATGAAAGATTTAGTCTGTAAAGATGCTCTTGTAATACCTTGTAAAATTGGCGTTGCAGTTGCTGCAACAGCGTCTCTTGCAGATACTAATGCTTTATCAGCACGTCTTAAGATTGAGTTTTCATCTCTTAACTCTCTTGCTGTAATAATCTGTCCAGCTTTTAAGTTATCAGATTCTCCTGCTTCTTCTACAACTTTTTTACCATAAATCTCATCATTTTCCTTGATAAAATCTTCTTTATGAGCCAATTGATTCTCTAAGAAAATAGTATCTCCCGGATCCTGAATACGAACTTTACGCATCATTTGTCTAACAACAACCTCAAAATGTTTGTCGTTAATTTTTACACCCTGTAAACGATATACTTCCTGAACTTCGTTCACTAAGTATTGTTGTACAGCAGAAGGACCTTTAATTGCTAAGATATCTGCAGGCGTAATAGATCCATCAGATAATGGCATACCAGCTCTTACATAATCGTTTTCTTGTACAAGAATTTGATTAGATAATTTAACTAAGTATTTTTTAACATCACCTAATTTAGACTCTATAATAATTTCACGGTTACCTCTTTTAATTTTACCAAAAGAAACAACACCATCAATTTCTGAAACAACAGCTGGGTTAGATGGATTACGTGCTTCAAAAAGTTCTGTAACTCTTGGAAGACCACCCGTAATATCACCAGACTTAGCAGATTTACGAGGAATCTTAACTAATGTCATACCTTCTGTCGCCTTATCGTTATCGTCTACCATAATGTGAGACCCAACTGGAAGGTTGTAAGAACGTAATATTTCATCATTATTATTTTTAACTAATAATGTTGGAATTAATTTCTTGTTTCTTGATTCTGAAATTACTTTCTCTTGGAAACCTGTTTGTTCATCTATTTCTACTTGGTAAGTAACACCTTGCTCTATATTTTCGTATGAAACTTTACCAGTAAATTCTGATACAATTACACCGTTATATGGATCCCAAGAACATATTACATCACCTTTAGCAACTTTAGTTCCGTTTTCTATAGCTAATTGAGAACCGTAAGGTATATTACTTGTACTTAAAGTAATTCCTGTTTTAGCATCAACTATTTTTATTTCTGATGTTCTAGAGATAACAATTTTAATTTTGTTACCTTCATTATCTTCACCATTAACAGTTCTTAGATCTTCTATCTCTGCAACACCTGCAAATTTAGCCTCTAATTTGTTATCTTCAGAAATGTTACCTGCAATACCACCCACGTGGAATGTACGTAGTGTTAACTGTGTACCTGGCTCACCAATAGACTGTGCAGCAACAACACCTACAGCTTCACCTCTTTGTACCATTTTATTGGTAGAAAGGTTACGACCATAACATTTACCACAAATTCCTTTTTCTGCCTCACAAGTTAATGCAGAACGTACTTCTACACTTTCTATAGGAGATGCTTCAATCTTTTTAACATCAGACTCTACTATTAATTGGCCAGCAACTAATAATTGTTCTTCTGTTACAGGATCAAATAAATCATGTAATGATATTCTACCTAATATACGAGCTCCTAAAGATTCAACTATTTCTTCGTTTTTCTTTAAAGCAGATACTTCTATACCTCTTAATGTTCCACAATCTTCAGTGTTAATAATAACATCCTGAGAAACATCAACCAAACGACGTGTTAAATAACCCGCATCGGCAGTTTTTAAAGCGGTATCGGCAAGACCTTTACGCGCACCGTGAGTAGAGATAAAGTATTCAAGAATTGATAAACCTTCCTTAAAGTTAGAAAGAATAGGGTTTTCAATAATTTCACCACCACCTGCAGTAGATTTTTTAGGCTTAGCCATTAATCCACGCATACCAGTTAACTGACGAATTTGTTCTTTAGAACCCCTTGCACCAGAATCTAGCATCATATACACAGAGTTAAATCCTTGCTGATCTTCACGTATACGCTTCATAGCTAACTCTGTTAACTGCGCATTAGTAGAAGTCCAAACATCAATAACTTGGTTATAACGTTCATTATTAGTAATAAGCCCCATGTTGTAATTAGCCATAATACCGTCTACTTGACCGTTAGCTTCTGCAATCATTTCGTGCTTTTCTTTAGGAATAATAATATCACCTAAACTAAATGATAAACCACCTTTAAAGGCAAACTCATATCCTAAAGTCTTAATCTTATCTAAGAATTCTGCAGTAGTTGGCACGTCTGTAACGGCTAAAATACCACCAATAATATCTCTTAAAGATTTCTTATTTAATACATCATTAATATAACCTGCCTGTTCTGGCACCATCATATTAAATAATACTCTACCTGTTGTAGTAGGTATTATTTGATAAACAAGTTCTCCTTCTTCATTAAAATCTTTTGCACGAACTTTAATTCCTGCATTTAAATCAACTCTTTCCTCATTAAAAGCTATAACAACTTCCTCATCAGAATAAAAAGTTAATCCTTCTCCTTTAATTGGCACTTCTGGAGTAGACTTTCTTTCTTTGGTCATATAGTAAAGACCCAAGACCATATCCTGAGATGGTACCGTAATTGGAGAACCATTTGCTGGATTTAAAATATTATGAGAAGCCAACATTAATAATTGACATTCCAAAATAGCTTCTGGTCCTAAAGGTAAATGCACCGCCATTTGATCCCCATCAAAATCGGCGTTAAATGCCGTACATACTAATGGGTGTAAACGAATTGCTTTACCTTCGATAAGTTTTGGCTGAAAAGCTTGAATACCCAATCTGTGCAATGTAGGAGCCCTGTTTAACATTACAGGGTGTCCTTTTAATACATTTTCAAGAATATCCCAAACTACAGGCTCTTTCTTATCTATTATTTTCTTAGCAGATTTAACTGTCTTTACAATTCCTCTTTCTATTAACTTACGTATAACAAAAGGTTTGTAAAGTTCAGCTGCCATATCTTTTGGCAATCCACATTCAAACAACTTTAATTCTGGTCCAACAACAATTACCGAACGAGCAGAATAATCCACACGCTTACCTAAAAGGTTTTGACGGAAACGTCCTTGCTTACCTTTTAATGAATCTGACAATGACTTTAACGGTCTATTAGATTCGGTTTTTACTGCTGATGACTTACGAGTGTTATCAAAAAGAGAATCTACAGACTCTTGAAGCATACGTTTCTCATTTCTAAGAATTACTTCTGGAGCTTTAATCTCTACCAATCTTTTTAAACGATTGTTTCTGATAATTACCCTTCTATATAAATCATTTAAATCTGATGTCGCAAAACGTCCACCATCTAATGGTACTAAAGGTCTAAGTTCTGGTGGAATAACTGGGATTACTTTCATAATCATCCACTCAGGTCTATTTTCTCTATTTTCTTGAGATTCCCTTAATGACTCAACAACTTGTAAACGCTTTAATGCTTCAGTTTTACGTTGTTTAGATGTTTCTGTGTTAGCTTTGTGTCTTAACTCAAATGATAACTCATCTAAATTAATTCTTGACAACAACTCTATTAAACATTCAGCACCCATTTTAGCAATAAACTTATTTGGATCTGTATCTTCCAAATACTGGTTTTCTACTGGTATAGATTCTAATATGTTTAGGTATTCTTCTTCAGTTAAGAAATCCATTTTCTGAATTTCTTCACCTTCTGGTCCTTTAGCAATACCTGCCTGAATTACAACATAACGCTCATAATAGATGATCATGTCTAATTTCTTAGAAGGTAAACCTAATAAGTAACCAATTTTGTTTGGTAAAGAACGGAAGTACCAGATGTGAGCTACAGGAACAACTAAATTAATGTGCCCTACTCTATCTCTACGTACTTTCTTTTCTGTTACTTCTACCCCACAACGGTCACAAACAATACCACGGTAACGGATACGTTTGTATTTACCACAGGCACATTCGTAATCCTTTACAGGGCCAAAAATACGCTCACAGAAAAGTCCATCCCTTTCTGGTTTGTGGGTTCTATAATTAATTGTTTCAGGTTTTAAAACTTCTCCTCTTGACTCTGCCAAAATAGCTTCTGGAGATGACAATCCGATTGAAATTTTATCGAACCTTTTTATGGTATTATTATCCTTTGGTCTAGCCATAACAATATGGTGATCTTAAAATTAAATATATCTAACAAATAGTGTTCAAGACAAGGTCTTGTTATTCTTCCAATCTAATATCTAAACCTAATCCCTTAAGTTCATGCATCAATACATTGAAAGATTCTGGTAAACCAGGTTCTGGCATTGTTTCACCTTTAACAATAGATTCATACGTCTTAGCTCTACCAATAACATCATCAGACTTAACTGTTAATATTTCTCTTAGTGTTGCAGACGCACCGTATGCCTCAAGTGCCCAAACTTCCATTTCTCCAAAACGCTGACCACCAAATTGTGCTTTACCACCTAATGGTTGTTGTGTTATTAAAGAGTATGGTCCTATAGAACGAGCGTGCATTTTATCATCTACCATATGCCCTAATTTAAGCATGTAAATAACACCTACTGTTGCTGGCTGATCAAAACGTTTTCCAGTTCCACCATCATGTAAGTATGTATGTCCAAATCTTGGAATACCTGCTTCATCTGTGTAACCGTTTATTTGTTCTAACGTTGCACCATCAAAAATTGGAGTTGCATACTTTTTACCTAATTTTAAACCGGCCCAACCTAATACAGTCTCATATATTTGCCCAATGTTCATACGTGATGGTACACCTAATGGGTTTAATACGATATCTACTGGAGTACCGTCTGCTAAGAAAGGCATATCTTCATGACGTACAATACGTGCAACAATACCTTTGTTACCGTGACGACCCGCCATTTTATCACCTACTTTTAGCTTACGTTTTTTAGCTACATAAACTTTTGCCAATTTCATTATTCCTGGAGGCAACTCATCACCAACAGAAATTGTAAACTTATCTCTTCTAAGGTTACCCTGAAGGTCATTAAGCTTAATTTTATAGTTGTGAATTAAATCTGCAACCATAGCATTAAGGTCTTTATCAACCGTCCAGCTACCACCTACTAAGTGTGCAAAATCATCAACAGAGTTTAACATTTTCATTGAGTACTTTTTTCCTTTTGGAAGAACTTCTTCTCCTAAATCGTTAAGTACACCCTGAGATGTTTTTCCGTTAACTAAAGTAAATAATTTCTCTACTAATATGTCTTTAAGTTGTTGGAATTTTACTTCGTATTCTAACTCTAACTTATTAATAGCATCCTTATCTTCTACACGAGTACGTTTATCTTTTATAGATCTAGAAAATAATTTCTTACCTATAACAACACCTCTTAATGATGGTGAAGCCTTTAAAGATGCATCTTTTACGTCTCCTGCTTTATCTCCAAATATAGCACGTAGTAATTTTTCTTCTGGTGTTGGGTCTGACTCTCCTTTAGGAGTAATCTTACCTATTAAAATATCACCAGGTTTTACTTCTGCACCAATACGGATCATTCCGTTTTCATCTAAGTCTTTAGTAGCCTCTTCAGAAACGTTTGGAATATCATGCGTTAATTCTTCAGCACCTAATTTAGTATCTCTAACCTCTAAAGAGTATTCATCTATATGTATAGATGTAAAGATATCTTCACGTACTACTTTTTCAGAAATTACAATTGCATCCTCAAAGTTATACCCTTTCCAAGGCATAAAGGCTACTTTCATATTCCTACCTAAGGCTAACTCTCCTAATTGAGTAGCATAACCTTCACACAATACTTGTCCTTTTTTAACTTTATCGCCTTTTTCTACAATTGGCTTAAGGTTAATACTTGTACCTTGGTTTGTTTTTCTAAACTTAACCAAGTTGTATGTTTTAGCATCCTCTTCAAAACTAACAAGACGTTCTTCTTCAGTTCTATCATATTTAATAGTAACTTTTTGAGAATCTACGTACTCAACAACACCATCTCCTTCAGCATTAATTAATACTCTAGAGTCTGATGCTACTTGGCGTTCTAAACCAGTACCAACAATTGGAGATTCTGGTCTTAATAATGGAACTGCCTGACGCATCATGTTAGATCCCATCAATGCACGGTTGGCATCATCATGTTCTAAGAAAGGAATTAAAGATGCAGATATTGATGCAATTTGATTTGGAGCAACATCTGTATAATTAATTTCTGCTGGATCTACCACTGGGAAATCACCTTCTTCACGAGCAATTACTTTTTCAACATCAATTTCACCATCTTCCTTTAAAGGAATGTTGGCTTGAGAGATTTTCATTCCTTCTTCTTCCTCTGCACTTAAGTAACCATATTCTTCTGTATCAACAACACCATTAGTTACCTTACGGTATGGAGTCTCTAAGAAGCCCATTGGGTTAACTTTTGCATATACTGCAAGAGATGAAATAAGTCCAATGTTTGGTCCTTCAGGAGTTTCAATAGGACAAAGTCTTCCGTAGTGCGTATAGTGAACATCACGCACCTCAAACCCTGCTCTTTCTCTTGATAAACCTCCAGGTCCTAGTGCAGATAATCTACGCTTGTGTGTTATTTCTGCTAATGGATTCGTTTGATCCATAAACTGAGACAACTGGTTAGTACCAAAGAAAGAATTAATAACAGAAGATAATGTCTTCGCGTTAATTAAATCTATAGGTGTAAATACTTCGTTATCTCTAACGTTCATACGCTCACGAATAGTTCTTGCCATACGAGCAAGACCTACACCAAACTGCTGAGATAATTGCTCACCAACTGTACGTACACGACGGTTAGATAAGTGATCAATATCATCAATCTCTGCTTTAGAGTTTATAAGCTCTATTAAGTACTTTATTATAGTAATGATATCTTCTTTAGTCAAGACTTGCTTGTCCATTCCAATATCTAACTGTAATTTTTTATTCATTCTGTAACGACCTACTTCACCTAAGTTGTAACGTTGGTCAGAAAAGAATAATTTATCTATAATTCCACGTGCTGTTTCCTCATCTGGCGGTTCAGCATTACGTAATTGTCTATAAATATGCTCAACAGCCTCTTTTTCTGAGTTTGTTGGATCTTTTTGTAATGTATTATGAATAATTGCATAGTCAGACTGTGCATTATTTTCTTTATGTAAAAGGATAGTTTTTACATCTGCCTCCATAATTTCGGCAATATGTTCTTTTTCAAGAACTGTATCTCTATCTAATACAATTTCATTTCTTTCAATAGAAACAACTTCACCTGTATCTTCATCTACGAAATCCTCGTGCCAAGTATTTAAAACTCTAGCAGCAAGTTTACGTCCTAAAACTTTTTTAAGTCCAGCATTTGAAACTTTAACTTCTTCTGATAAATCAAAGATTTCCAAAATATCCTTATCACGTTCAAAGCCAATAGCTCTAAATAAGGTTGTTACTGGTAATTTTTTCTTTCTATCAATGTATGCGTACATAACGCCATTGATATCTGTTGCAAATTCTATCCAAGATCCCTTAAAAGGAATTACTCTGGCAGAATACAATTTAGTACCGTTAGCATGGAAAGACTGTCCAAAGAAAACCCCTGGAGAACGGTGTAATTGAGAAACAACAACACGCTCAGCACCATTAATAACAAATGTACCACTTGGTGTCATATAAGGAATTGTTCCTAAGTACACATCTTGTACTATAGTTTCAAAATCTTCATGTTCTGGGTCCGTACAATAAAGTTTAAGTCTTGCCTTTAGTGGAACACTATAGGTTAATCCTCTTTCTATACACTCTTGAATAGAGTATCTAGGTGGATCAATAAAGTAATCAAGAAACTCTAATACGAATTGATTTCTTGTGTCAGTAATTGGAAAGTTTTCCAAGAAGGTATTATACAAACCTTCGTCGCCTCTTTCATCAGATTTAGTTTCAAGTTGGAAGAAATCCTGAAATGATTTAATCTGAATGTCCAAGAAATCCGGGTAATCTGGAATATTCTTAGCTGATGCAAAATTTATTCTTTGAGTCTGTTTTGTGAACATCAATGGACAAAATTATGTTATGAATAGTATTCTCGTAGTATATTACTTCATATACAATATATATAAAAATGGGATTAGGTCTATACGCATAAAGCGTAAAGACCTATCCCAAAAACGTTATGGTTGTTGCTATTATTTAAGCTCAACTTCCGCTCCTGCTTCTTCTAAAGATTTTTTGATACCTTCAGCTTCGTCTTTAGAAACACCTTCTTTAACAGCTTTTGGTGCGCTATCTACGATGTCTTTAGCATCTTTTAAACCTAAACCAGTTAATTCCTTAACTAATTTTACAACTGCTAACTTAGAAGAACCAGCTGCTTTTAATACAACATCAAACTCAGTTTGCTCATCTGCAGCTTCACCACCAGCAGCTCCACCACCAGCAGCAACAGCTACTGCAGCAGCAGCAGGCTCAATACCGTACTCATCTTTTAATATATTTGCTAACTCATTTACTTCTTTTACAGTTAAGTTAACTAATTGTTCTGCGAAATCTTTTAAATCTGCCATTTTTCTATCGTTTAATAAATTTTTAAAATATAATTGTTTTTAGTGCGTACTACTTTTCGGATAATGTCTTAAGAATTCCAGCGATTTTACCACCACCAGATTTAAGTCCAGAAATAACATTTTTAGCTGGTGATTGTAACAATCCAATAATATCGCCAATAACTTCTTCTTTAGACTTAATGCTAACTAAAGCATCTAATTGATCATCTCCTACATATACTTCTTCTTCAATGAATGCTCCTTTTAATAAAGGCTTATCAGATTTTTTTCTGAAGTTCTTTATTAATTTTGCTGGTGCATTACTAGTTTCAGAAAACATTAAAGAAGTATTACCTTTTAATACCTCTGGAAGTTCTCCAAAATCTTTATCCGAAGCTTCCATTGCCTTTGCCAGCAATGTATTCTTAATAACTGAAAGTTTAACACCTGCTTTAAAACAAGCTCTTCTTAAGTCAGAAGTAGCTACAGCATCTAAACCAGAAATATCAGCCAAGTAAATGGTTGCATTTTCAGCTAACTGTGAAGTTAAATCTTCTATTACGTTTAATTTTTCTTCTTTTGTCATAATATAAACTTTAAAGCAACAGTTACGCTACTACTTTTGGATCTAATTGAACACTTGGGCTCATTGTACTAGATAGGTAAACGCTTTTTACGTAAACACCTTTTGCAGCAGTAGGCTTTAATTTATTAAGCGTATCAAACAATTCTTTTGCATTCTCCGCGATCTTATCTTCTGAAAAAGAAACTTTCCCGATAGCAGCATGCACAATACCTGTTTTATCAACTTTAAAATCAATTTTACCAGCTTTAACTTCAGATACAGCCTTAGCAATATCCATAGTAACTGTTCCTGTTTTTGGATTAGGCATTAAACCTCTTGGCCCTAAAACTCTACCTAAAGGTCCTAGTTTACCCATTACACTTGGCATAGTGATAATTACATCAACATCTGTCCAACCGCTTTTAATTTTATCCAAATATTCATCTAACCCAACATAATCCGCACCAGCTTCTTTAGCTTCTGCTTCCTTATCTGGAGTTACTAAAGCCAAAACTTTAACATCTTTACCTGTTCCGTGTGGTAATGTTACAACCCCACGTACCATTTGATTTGCTTTTCTAGGATCTACACCCAAACGAACTGCAACATCAACAGATGAATCAAATTTTGTATTAGTTATTTCTTTTATTAAAGCAGATGCTTCTTCCAAAGAATAAAGTTTATTCTTATCTATCTTTGCGTAAGCGTCTTTTTGCTTTTTTGTTAATTTCGCCATTTTAAATTGCTTTTAAGATTTTAAAAAGGTCTAGTACCTGAAACTTTTAAACCCATAGATCTTGCGGTACCTGCTATCATACTCATTGCCGACTCTACTGTAAATGCATTTAAATCTACCATTTTGTCTTCTGCAATTTGCTTAACTTGGTCCCAAGATACACTTGCCACTTTGTTTCTGTTAGGTTCGCCAGATCCTTTCTTTATCTTAGCTGCCTCTAAAAGCTGAACTGCCGCTGGCGGTGTCTTAACGATAAAGTCAAAAGACTTATCTTTAAATACCGTGATAACAACTGGTAAAACCTTACCTTGTTTGTCCTGTGTACGCGCATTAAATTGCTTACAGAACTCCATGATGTTAACTCCGGCAGCACCTAAAGCGGGTCCAACCGGTGGCGATGGATTCGCTGCACCTCCCCTAACTTGTAGTTTAACTACTTTACTTACTTCTTTTGCCATTGTATAAAATTAAATTCGAAAAATATATGCTATTCGGAAGCAACACACATTTTTGCTATGTAACAGTTCTTATTATACTTTTTCAACTTGCATATAACTTAACTCTAATGGGGTTTTTCTTCCGAAAATCTTAACCATCACCTCAAGCTTACGCTTTTCTTCATTGATCTTCTCAACAGTTCCATTAAAACCATTAAAAGGCCCATCAACAACCTTTATTGTTTCTCCTAATACAAAAGGAATAGCAACACTATCTGTAGTCACAGCTAGCTCATCAACTTTTCCTAACATACGATTTACTTCTGATTTTCTTAAAGGGACTGGATCACCACCTTTAACTTCTCCTAAAAAACCAATTACATTAGTTATTGACCTGATGATATGCACCATTTCTCCTCCTAAATTAGCTTTTACCATTATGTACCCAGGAAAATAAACTTTTTCTTTGTTTACTTTTTTTCCGTTACGAACCTGAACCACTTTTTCTGTAGGAACTAAAACATCCTCTAAATAATCAGAAAAACCTAATCTAGCTACTTCACTCTCGATGTAACCCTTAATTTTGTTTTCTTGACCACTTACAGCCCTTACTACATACCATTTTTTTTCTAACACTTCTGACATAGTACGTGGGATAATTAGTTTATTACTTTATCAAAATAAAACTTAACAGCTTTACTAAAAAGCTCATCTACACCCCAAGTTGCCAAGGCAAACAAAATAGTAAAAACAGCTACAACAACCATAAGGTTAGATGCATCTGCTTTTGTTGGCCACGTAACATTATTTCTAAGTTCTTCTACTGATTCTTTAATATATGTTAGCATGCGAATGTTTTACTTTATTATTTAAAAACGAAAGGAAACGCAATTCCTATCTATATGCACGGGCGGAGAGACTCGAACTCCCGACACCTGGTTTTGGAGACCAGTGCTCTACCAACTGAGCTACGCCCGTATATTTACATTGAAAGGTATCCTACCTCGGCAGGACACCCTCAATGTAATTTACTTATTTTAGACCTATTCTATGATCTTAGTTACCTGACCAGCACCTACTGTTCTACCACCCTCACGGATCGCAAAACGTAAACCTTCACTAAGTGCAATAGGAGATAATAATTCTACTGTAATAGTTAAGTTATCACCAGGCATAACCATCTCAACACCTGAAGGAAGATTAATTGTTCCTGTTACATCCGTTGTTCTTACGTAGAACTGTGGACGGTAGTTGTTATGGAATGGCGTGTGACGACCACCTTCTTCTTTCTTCAAGATATAAACCTCAGCCTCAAACTTAGAGTGTGGCTTAACAGAACCTGGCTTACAGATTACCATACCTCTACTGATTTGAGATTTTTCAATACCTCTTAATAAGATACCTACGTTATCTCCAGCTTCACCTCTATCTAATATCTTACGGAACATCTCAACACCAGTAATAGTAGAAGCTAATTTCTCAGCACCCATACCAATAATATCAACAGCATCACCTGTATTTGCAACACCAGTCTCTATACGACCAGTTGCAACAGTTCCACGACCTGTAATTGTAAATACATCCTCAACAGGCATTAAGAAATCTTTATCTACATCACGCTTTGGTAATTCGATCCAGTCATCAACAGCAGCCATAAGCTCCATTACTGTATCTACCCATTTTTGCTCACCATTAAGTGCACCTAAAGCAGAACCAGAAACAACAGGTCCATTATCACCATCATACTCATAAAAAGAAAGTAATTCTCTTACTTCCATCTCAACAAGCTCTAAAAGCTCCTCATCATCAACCATATCAACCTTGTTTAAGAAAACAACGATTCTTGGAATACCTACCTGACGACCTAATAAGATGTGCTCACGTGTTTGTGGCATTGGACCATCAGTTGCAGCAACTACAAGTATAGCACCATCCATCTGAGCAGCACCAGTCACCATATTCTTAACGTAATCCGCGTGACCTGGACAATCTACGTGTGCATAGTGACGGTTAGCAGTTGAATACTCTACGTGAGAAGTATTAATTGTTATACCTCTTTCTTTTTCCTCAGGAGCGTTATCGATAGAATCGAAACTTCTTAATTCAGAAAGACCTGCATTTGCCAATACTGTAGTAATAGCAGCAGTTAAAGTAGTTTTACCGTGATCCACGTGTCCAATAGTACCTATATTTAAGTGCGGTTTGGAACGATCAAAAGTTTCCTTTGCCATGTTTAATGAGTTTTAATCTTAGTTATATATTAGTGTACAAATTATACTTCTTGAGCCAATGACGAGATTTGAACTCGTGACCTCTTCCTTACCAAGGAAACGCTCTACCCCTGAGCTACACCGGCGTAAAACGTTCTTTAATTTAATCGCTATTCTTTACAAATAACTTAAAAACCAATGCCTATAATCAGGAATGACATCGCTGTCTATAAAAACATATTTTCATCTTCAAAAAATCAACTTCAAAATATATTCTTACACAACTTCTTCTTAAACTTTAACACTTAAGAAAAACTTAGAGCGAGAGACCGGGTTCGAACCGGCGACATTCAGCTTGGAAGGCTGACGCTCTACCAACTGAGCTACTCTCGCATTCTTATTTTTTTTTGCAAATCTCTGAAAAATTTTAGAAACTCACAACTTTCATTATTTCAAACAAAACAACCTAATTTTATTTTGCTTTAACTTATTGTGGGGAGAGCAGGATTCGAACCTGCGAAGACGTAGTCAGCAGATTTACAGTCTGCCCTCGTTGGCCGCTTGAGTATCTCCCCAAAACTTTTTTTTCAGTATCAAAAGAACTTTTAAAAAAGCTTGATTTCACATTGTAAAATCAAGACTAACTTTTCAAAATTTAGAGCCGATGGAGGGACTCGAACCCACGACCTGCTGATTACAAATCAGCTGCTCTAGCCAGCTGAGCTACATCGGCTTTTGCCTTACTTTTTTGCTTTAAAAAAGCCCGCTATTTCTAACGGACTGCAAATGTATAACTAGTTTTTAGTTTTTCAAAACATTTTTTAAAAAAAATTAAAAAAAATTACACCCTTAATTTTTCTTTTCTTTTAACAAGCTGTCTTTCAATAGAATTGCAAGCAGAGTCAATTGCCTCCTCAAAAGACTTACATTGTTTTTTTACCATAATATTTTCCTTAGGTACCCTAATTTTGATCTCTACAATCTTATTTTCTTTAGAACTTGTATTCTCAACTTTTAAATAAACATCCGAACTTATTACTTTATCATAAAAGGTTTCTAGCTTATCTAATCTGACCTGTACAAAAGACATTAAATCTTCATTTGCATTAAAATTAACTGATTGGGTGTTTACTTTCATAAGAGAAGTTTTTTTTAATTAAACAATATCAGCATCAATAAGATTTGTTATTTTTTATTTCTAGGGTGAGCAGCCAAATGTACTTTTTTTAGTTCCGCTATACTGTTATGTGTATACACTTGAGTAGATGCCAAGCTTGAGTGCCCTAACAATTCTTTTACTGAATTTAAATCCGCCCCTTCATTCAACAAATGAGTCGCAAATGTATGTCTAAGTATATGCGGACTATTTTTTTGCTTAGAAGAGACCTTACTAAAATAGCGATTTATTATTCTATACACAAGGCTTTCATACACTTTAACTCCTGTTTTTAACAGAAACAGAGACTCTTTATCGTTTATTACAGGTAACGCCTCCCTACTGTCCAAATAAAATGCCACCCAAGGACAAACAAATGGAGCCAGTGGCACTATACGCTCTTTATTTCTTTTACCTAAAACCTTTATTGTTTTACCTTTTAGATCTAAATCTTTAACCTTTAAATTAACAAGCTCTATACGCCTTATACCCGTAGCATATAACAGGCCAATTATTAACTTATCTCTTACCCCCTCAAAATCAGTATTAAAATTCACCGCATTCAAGGCTTTTTCCACCTCTTCAAAAGAGAACGGTATTTCTATTTTCTTAGATGTTTTTAAGGCTTTATGTTTCACCAAAGGATGCACTTCTATACGACCTATTTTTTGAAGAAATTTATAATACGCCTTTAAAGAAGCTATTTTTCTATTTACAGACCTATTTGATAACCCATCTGACACCAAAACTATAATCCAGTTACGAATAAAAACATAGGGCACATCATCTATAGAGCTTAATTGATAATTAAGTTCACAAAATTCTACAAACACGCTTATATCTTTTGCATAAGCTGTTACAGTATGATGAGAATAGTTTTTCTCTAGCGACAAGTATGATATAAATGCTTCTAATGACATAATAAATTAAAGATACAGCTTTAACTTTAGACAATAAAAAAATCCTATTTAGATTGAAAAATATCAACCTAAATAGGATTTATACTAAAATACTAAGAATTAAATCTTAAAGAATTATACTTCTTCTTGATCTCTTAATCCTTGTACGTATTGTGCTTTTTGGATTTGAGCTCTACGAACAACTGACGGCTTTGAAAACTGTTGACGCTTTCTTAACTGACGCATTCCACCTGTTCTATCAAACTTACGCTTGAAACGCTTAAGTGCTCTATCTATATTCTCTCCTTCTTTTACTGGTATAATTAACATGGGCAATAACCTCCTCTCTTTTGTGATTTTTAAGATTGCAAATATATAAACTAATTTATAATTAACAACTACTTATTTATTTATTCTGTTTTTTCTTTGAAAAATACAGTCAAACCTTAGTTTCTATAACCCCGTTAATCAATAGTCTCTTGGATTTTTTTTTGCTAAAATTGGTAAAAACTATTTTGTTGCTGGTTTATACTCCTTCTTATCTATTACCATTTTAGCAATAATCTCTTGGAAATTATTTTTGCTAAAATTGGTAAACCTATTTTGTTGCTGGCTTATATTCCTTCTTATCTATTACCATTTTAGCAATAATCTCCCTCAAGATTTCACTAGTGCCACCACCAATAGGACCAAGCCTACTATCTCTAAGCATCCTAGCCATAGGGTAATCTTCCATATAACCATAACCCCCTAAAAACTGCAAACATCCGTAAATAACCTCATCTGCCATTTTTGTAGACTTAAGCTTAGATATTGTAGCTTCTTTTACAACGTACTCTCCTTTGTTTAGCCTGTAAGCTACAGAATAGTTATACTCTCTACAAATCTCCATATCTGCATATAAATCTGAGTATGTATGACGAAGCGCCTGGTATTTATCTATTGTTTTACCAAATGTAGTACGCTCTGACATGTATTGACGTGCATAATCCAAAGCAAATTCTGCTCTTGCATGCGCATTAACTCCCATTATTAACCTCTCTAAGGCAAAGTGCTGCATAATATACGAAAAGCCTTTTCCTTCTTCTCCCATTAAATTAGATGCAGGTATGGTTACATTGTCAAAAGCTATTTCTGCGGTATCAGACGCTCTCCATCCAAGTTTATTTAACTTAGATGCAGATACACCTGCTGTTTCTTTATCCACCATAAAAATACTAATACCCTTATTACCTAATTCAGGACTTGTTTTAGCCGCAACAACCATATAGTCTGCGTAAACCCCGTTAGTAATAAAAGTTTTAGAACCGTTTAAAATATAGGTATCACCTTTTTTTTCTGCAGTAGTCCTCATACCAGCAACATCACTACCTCCAAAAGGCTCAGAAACACATAAACATCCTATTTTTTCACCAGCAATACTCGCCGTTAAATAGTTATCCTTAATAGCATTATCCCCTTCTTTATTAACGTGTGTCATTGCCAAGTACGCGTGTGCCCACATTGCAGCGGCAAATCCTCCAGAGTTAATCTTTTGTAATTCTTCTAAAAAAATAATCGTATAAAAAAGATCTAAGTCTAACCCTCCGTACTCTTCTGGTGACGCCAAGCCAAAATAGCCCATATCTCCAAATTTTTTCCAAATAGAACGATCTATAGTACCAGACTCTTCCCACTTATCTATGTTAGGAACAACTTCTTTTTTTAAAAATTCTTTTAAACTTTCTCTAAATAATTGATGCTCTTCTGTGAAGTACATACCTGCCATACCTGTTGTTTTTTAATCAATGCTCAAATATAACTTAATTCTATCAATCTTATTCACAGTAAAACCCTCAATATTTACTAAATCGTTAAAAGATGTAAATCTTCCGTTTGCTTCTCTATAAGACACAATAGCTTTAGCAACATTGTATTTTATATAAACAAGCTTAGCTATTTCATAAGCACTAGCCTCATTTATATTAATAGGAACAACATTTGGTTTATTAAGCACTTTAAATTGCTTTGCAAGTCGCTTTACAACTTCTGGCTCTAGCCCGTAAACATCTTGTAACTGCTCATCAACTACAAAACCACCTAACCTATCTCTAAACTTTACTATTCTGGCAGATAATTTTTCTCCAATACCATTTACTACTTGCAAGTCTATTGCTGTGGCTTTATTAATATCCTTAACTATATAATTGATACTTTTAGTTGACTTGTTAGCAACAACTAATTTTTTATTAAATTTTGAAGTTTTCCAATCTGGAAATTTAAAATAAGGAGACATGCTATTTAACAATGAGTCTGATACGTTTGTTACACGCTTAAAATCTGCTACAGAATTTACATATTTATTTGTTGCTCTATAGGCGTGTAGCTTATCTATTTCCTCTATAGACATTCCTAAAGTATACCCTTTATAATCTGATATATAATTAGGGTTAAAAGGATACAACTTAAATGTATTTTTTTCTATAGATTGATTTTTTAAAGAATCTATTGTAGCCTGCAGTTCCTTACTATGTGTAAGACTGTTTTCTGAAGAAGAAAATAAACCATTAGAAACAGCGTAATAAACAACCTGAAGAATTACAATAAATAATAACAAAAAGAAAATCCCACTCTGCTGGTCTTTATCAAACCGAAAGTGGGATTTAAAATTCTTCATTATAACTTTTATTTCTTTTCTACCATCTGCTTTTTAAACAGTTGGTTAGATTTTAATTTTCTAAAGTATTCTGATAGATCTTTTTTAACCTCACCAGACATAATATACAAACCAATTATATTAGGAAAAGACATTGCCAAAATCATCATATCTGAAAAATCTAACACTGCCCCTAAACTAACCGAAGCTCCTATTACAACAAATACTAAGAAAAACATCTTATAAATAAATTCTGTTCTTTTACTTTTTCCAAATAAGTAAGTCCAAGCACGCATACCGTAATAAGACCAAGAAATCATTGTAGAAAATGCAAATAAGAAAACAGCCAATGCAAGTACATATGGAAACCAAGAAATTTGACTACCAAAAGCATCTGATGTTAATTGTGCACCAGCCATACCTTCTACTTCGTGCATACCAGTAAATATTAATACTAATGCAGTTAATGTACAAACCACTACAGTATCTATAAAAGGCTCTAAAAGAGCTACAAAACCTTCTGACGGAGGATTATTTGTTTTTGCTGTACTATGCGCAATTGCTGCAGAGCCCACACCAGCTTCATTAGAGAATGCTGCTCTCTGAAAACCTACAACCAATACACCTATTACACCACCTTTTAAGGCAGACGGACTAAACGCACCTTCTACTATTGCAGAAAAAGCAGGTCCAATATTTTGAATATTCATTACAATTACCGCTAAAGCAGCTACAACATATATAGACGCCATAACCGGTACAATTTTACCAGTTACTTTAGCAATACTATTAATACCACCAATAATAACAACACCAACTAATATTGCTGTTACAATACCAAACCAAAATCCGTTACCAGCAAGTGCAGGAAATTGACCCGCTAACTGCTCAAAAGATTGATTAGCTTGGAACATATTACCGCCACCAAAAGAAGCACCAACTGCCAATACTGCAAACAAACCTGCAAGCACTTTACCTAGTCCTTTCATATTTCTTTTTTCTAGCCCGTAACGCAAATAGTTCATTGGACCTCCAAACACCCTACCATCAGGTAAAATATCTCTATACTTTACACCTAAAGTACATTCTACAAATTTTGAAGACATTCCTAATAAACCACATACTATCATCCAAAAAGTAGCACCTGCGCCACCCAAAGATACCGCTACAGCTACACCAGCAATGTTACCCAAACCTACAGTACCAGATACCGCAGTAGCTAATGCCTGAAAGTGAGTTACCTGACCTGGAGCGTCTGGATCATCATATTTACCTTTTGCTAATTCTAATGCATGTCCAAATCCACGAATATTAATAAAGCCCATTCTTACAGTAAAGAAAGTAGCTCCCAATACTAACCAAATAACAATAAAAGAAATTGGTTTAGTTAAAGGATCTCCGTTTGGATGTGTTAATACAATTGGCTCATCATAATTAATTTCTGCAAAATAGTGAGCACCTTGTTCTATTACGTGTTCTTTATTTTCTGAGTTGTAAACAACATTACCCTCTTTAGTAATTTGATCTAAAGTACCGTTTGCTAAAGCTTTTATGCTTATTTCCTCACCAGCATTATTAGACAAAACAGCTATTGGCTCTCCTTGCTTTACTTTTTCTCCGTTAGATTTAAGCCATTTTTTTAATGTAAACTTATCGTCTAATTCAGGAGACCAATTAGGAATACCAACTCTTTTAGAGTCTGCATACACTACAGGATCATAAATACCAATAGCAGCAAAAGGGTCCCAAAACAAAACAGACCCCAAAGCACTTACAGCTGGAGTCATGGTACCGTTAAAAACTTCGGTAATTGCTTCTGATTCTACAGTAAAAACTTTAGTTACACTTTTACCACTAGAATCTGAAATTATACAGGTATAAGATATACCTTCTACTAATCCTGTTGCCTTATTTGAGCTTAAAGGAGTGCTCTGGTTACTCCATTTATAGGTATAAGGGGCTTCTCCTCCGCTTACCTCTAACTTAATCACTCCATCATTAATAGAATTTGAGGGATTAAAAACTTTTCCTTCTACGCTAAAATCCTGAGCAAAAACAGACATAGACATAATAAAAGAAAGAAAATATAGGTATTTCTTCATCGTTGATTGAATTTTTTGAGTTAGTTAGGGCAGCAATATCCAAAAAATAATCAACTCAATCAAGGAATTTTCATTAAATTATCAATCAATCTGGAAGATTTCATTCAATTTCATAATTTGCTCTGGCCTACCCAAAACTATAACTTTACTTTTAGATTCTAGCTGCAAATTAGCTTCTGGATTAATAATATATTCACCATCAGGAGCAATGTAACCTATTATAGTACAACCTGTTCTTTTTCTTAAATCTAAATCTCTTATAGAGTTACTTGTTATGTTATCTGTTAAATCCTCTATAGCAATTTCTTCTAAAGTTGTGGTGTGTTTACCCTCTGTAGAAAGCTTATCTAAAAAACTAATTAAATCTGGCATTACCACTAAAGATGCCATATGATCACCACCTATTTTATCTGGCATTATAACTTTATCCGCTCCTGCTAATATTAATTTGCGTTCTGAGTTTACCAACGAGGCCCTGCTAATAATAAAAAGATTTTTGTTTAATTGCCTACTAGATAACACTACAAATAAATTTGATGCATCATCTGGCATTGCTGTAATTAAATATTTTGCTTTAGCTACACCTGCCTCTATCAAAGATTCATCATCCGTGGCATCACCCTCAATAAAAAGAATGTCTTCTTCATACTTTTCAATTACTTCTTTGTCTTTCTCTATAACTACAAAAGGTCTCTTATAACTACTTAGACGTTCTGCTGCTTGCGCACCGTTTCTTCCGTAACCACAAATAATAATATGACCAGAAAAATCTTTTATTTTATTTTTCACACGCTTCTTTTTTAAAATTTGTAAAGAATTTTTACCTAAAACATATTCTGTAACCACAGATATTGCATAAGCAACAATAAAAACACTAGATATTATTAAAAATATAGTAAAAATTTTAGATGGCGTATCTAAGGGTTTTACCTCTGAAAAACCAACTGTTGCCATTGTAATTACTGTCATATACACAGCTTCCATCCAACTATAATTAGATATATACCTGTAACCCAAGACTCCTATTACTAAAATAGAAACAATTAATAGCTGCGCTATATAAATTTTGGACCTAAATAGTTTTAAAAGCTTCACTTAATATTATGATGTTAATTACAAAGATATTGGTTGCTTTTTTGCAACAATTTTCTTTTAAAAGGTATTGTATTGTTACAAGTCAAATACAGAAGTTCTTTTAGTGTACAGCAGGTCTTTAATTTTTAACCAAAAAGCCAAAAACAAATACAATGCAAAACCAAACCCTAAGGTTGCAAAAGTTAGGTAAATAAAAGATGTACGCACAATACGCGCTCGTATACCAAAACGCTCTGCAATACGCCTACAAACCTCAAAACCTCGTTTTTGAAAATAGTATAAAATGTTATAGAAAAATTTCATACCATAAAATTAACCATTTCTACTTAATAAACTACTACCAACAGCACATTGCAAGCATTTATTTTTTGTACAATACATTTTATACAATTGCAAAACAGCCTGACTATCTTTTGCGTTTTGCACATTAAGCTTTATATTTTTAAAGCCCGAAACAATACTATTTTGCTCTTTATCTAAAGCAGTACTTATTTCCAAAATATTTTCATTATCATCTTTACCCACATATTTAGAATAACAAAAGCGCAAAGGTAAAATGGTGTTAATTATTAATAAATTTACAAAAGACTTGGTTAGTCTTTTTTTACTAACCTTAGATTCTTTACCAAACGTATAATGATTATCCCAATAATTACTAGCTACAACATTACATAGATCATAAATTTGATCTACTGTTTTTGCTTGCATTAGTTTTGCAAATAAAGTTTGATGCTTACCATACAAAGCACATAATTGAGATAAACGTATTGTAGGAAAATTGGTTGGTCTTAATTTAAAAAAAGCTACTGAAACCTGATCATGAATAGTAAAATTAAATTTATGCGCTAAAAAAGCATATTCTTTTTTCAACTCTAAATAGTAGTTATCTAAAATTTCATCATTTTGTAACAAACCAGACATACCAAACAAAAGGCTTTCTGCGTGTAATGGTTTTACACTTACTTTTTTTAAAACACTAAAATCTATATTTTTTGCAAGTTGCAAAAACGACTCTCCATTTATTGCAGAGCCAAAATTTTTCATCAATAAAGCAAAAAGCACATGCTCCCAATTGTTATTAGAATCTGTTAAAAGTTGTTGTATTAAGATTGATTTTTGCTCTAAACGCTCAAAATACAAACGATCTAACCAATTTTGCATTAAAAAAGAATCTACTGTCGCTACGTCTTTTTCGCAATTGATAAATTTTTGGTTCTTTGAAGAAAATAATTGCTTGTAATTATTTAAAATATGTAAAGGAATATAGTCTTTTAAAACAAGCGTAGGAATTTCTGAGTTGTCTGGCCTAAAAACTGTAGCATCTTCTTGCCAAACAACGTGTAAAATTACATTGTCGTAATTTTTATCTTTCTCATGATTGTGGGCATACCAGTCTGATGCGTTTATGTGTATTTCTACATTACCTGCCCAAAGCTGGTTTCCTATTTTTAATTGCGCATTAAAAAAGTCTGGCCCTTCATTATAGTTATGCGTGCCAACAGACGTAATTGTAATTGCGTCTCCCTTTGTTGTTTGCAAGCCTTTTAATTGTATTTTTTTATATTTCCATATAAAATGTAAAAGGTCTTCACGCATAACTATATTAAAATTGTTTGCTTACTAAAGTAAACAAAAGAAAGTTAACAAGCCTATTGCTCAGCAACTTCACCTTCCCAATTCATAAAACCGCCTTCTAAATTATAAGCGTTTTCAAAACCAATGCTATTCATAATTGCACAAGCCTGCCCACTGCGGTTACCAGATCTGCAATACACATAGTATGTTTTTGTTTTGTCTAATTTTTCAAGTTCATCTATAAAACCTTGACCTTTGTAAATGTCTATATTTACTGCATTTGGTATCATACCTTCAGCTATTTCATCTTCAGTTCTTACGTCTAATATAAAAGCGTTGGCATCCTCTGCCATTTTTGCGCTCCACTCTTGTTGTGTTAAATCCATATTAAATATTTTTTTTCAAAAGTAATTAAAATAAAAATTACATACATTTGTATATACAATTATTGTAGCAACATGGATGTAGATAAAATTTTAAAAACGAATAAGCCATTACCTCTAGAAGGTAAAACAATTATTCATTTGACTTTAGTACACCAGCATATCTCTGAAAAAACAACAGAAGCCTTAAAACCTTTTGATGTTTCTGTACAGCAATTTAATGTATTACGCATTTTAAAAGGCCAAAACGGAAAAGCGGCTAACCTTAGCACTTTAAACGAACGTATGGTTTCTAAAATGAGCAACACTACAAGATTAGTAGATAAACTTATTCTAAAAAAACTAGTTAAAAGAAGTATTTGCCCTGATAACAGAAGAAAAATAGAAATTTACATCACTAAAAAAGGGAAAGATGAGTTGGTTAAAATGAGTAAAGCCATGCTAAATATGGAAGAGTTACTATTAAAAAATGTTACACAAGAAGACTTAATATCCTTAAATAAACTTTTAAATAAATTAAATACAGACAATTAAAACAAATAAAAACAAGAATTATGAAAAAATTATCAATTAGTATTTTAGCATTAGTATTTTCTGTTGCTTCATTAACAGCTCAAGAGAAAAAAATTAATACAGAGTCTAGTAAAATCACCTGGAAAGGATACAAAGTAACTGGTTCTCATGAAGGAACTTTAAAATTTAAAGACGGTTCTTTAGTTTTTAAAAATGATAAACTATCTGCTGGTGAATTTGTTGTAGATATGACAACTTTAACAGTTACAGATTTAGAAGGTGGAATGAAAGGAAAATTAGAAGGACACCTAAAGTCTGATGATTTCTTTAGCACAGAAAAAAACACAAGATCTAAACTAGTTTTTACAGTTGGTAAAGCAACAGGTAAAAATGCATATGCAGCAAAAGGTAATCTAACAATAAAAAACATTACAAAACCTGTAGACTTTACAATATCTGTATATGGTAGCAAAGCAACAGCTAGCTTAAAAATAGACAGAACAGACTTTGACATTAAATACAAGTCTGGTAGTTTTATTGAAAACTTAGGAGACAAAGCTATTTATGACGATTTTGATCTTGTTGTAGATTTACAGTTCTAAATAAAACAAAACCAATAAATGTTTTAAACCTCACTTTTGTGAGGTTTTTTATTTTTTATGCAACTCTTGTTGGGTATTATAAAATTCCTTTATATATTTGACCTAATGAAAATAACAACTAACATATGGTGGTGGAACAACTTACGTCAAACGTCGTGAGCAAAGCACCATTGTAACAATATACATAAAAGGCTTGTCTATCACGACAAGCCTTTTTTTTATTTAAAAATTTAAAGTTAAAATGAAATACAATCTAACATCGCACTACAAAAAAATACTGGCAGACACCATTACTCCTGTTAGTATGTACTTAAAAATTAGAGACAGGTTTCCTAATAGTATTTTATTAGAAAGTAGCGACTACCACGCAAATAATAATAGTTTTTCATATATCTGTTGTAACCCAATAGCATCTATAAAAATAGAAAACGAAACCATTTTTGAAAACTATCCAGATGGGACAAGCAATACAACAACTATAGACAACACTATAGACGTAGCTACTGTTTTACACAATTTTAGTACAAAGTTTAGCTCTAACAATAACGACTTTAAATTTATAAATAATGGTCTTTTTGGCTATATGGCTTATGATTCTGTTCGTTATTTTGAGGACATAAACATTACTAAAAAAGATAATTCTGTTATTATACCAGATATGTATTATGCGGTATATAAAAATGTAATTGCTATTAATCATTTTAAAAATGAAGCCTACATATTTGCACACACCTATAATACAGAAAATAACATACCAGAAATAGAACAATTATTAAATGTTAGAAACTTTGCTACGTATAACTTTGCAAAAGAAGGCGAAGCAACTTCTAATTTAACAGATAATGAGTTTTTAGATCAAGTAGACTTAGCTAAAAAACATTGCCAGCGTGGAGACGTTTTTCAACTTGTTTTATCTAGAAGGTTTTCTCAGGAATTTAAAGGAGACGAATTTAATGTATACCGCGCTTTACGCTCTGTAAACCCATCTCCTTACCTATTTTATTTTGATTATGGAGATTTTAAAATATTTGGCAGCTCGCCAGAGGCACAAATTATTGTAAAAGATGGTAAGGCAGAAATTCACCCAATTGCTGGTACTTTTAAACGTACAGGTAACGATGAAAAAGATGCAATTATTGCCAAAGAATTAACAGAAGACGACAAAGAAAACAGTGAACACGTTATGCTGGTAGATTTAGCCAGAAACGATTTAAGTAGAAACGGAAACACAGTTACCGTAGAAAACTATAGAGAGGTTCAGTTTTTCTCTCACGTAATACATTTGGTATCTAAAGTTACAGGTATTAAAAAAGATAACATACCTACAATGAAGGTTGTTGCAGACACTTTTCCTGCTGGTACTTTAAGCGGTGCACCTAAGCATATGGCTATGCAACTTATAGAAAAATATGAAAAAACTAGTCGTGGATACTACGGTGGCGCCATTGGTTTTATGGATTTTAATGGGAATTTTAATCACGCTATAATGATTAGAACTTTTTTAAGTAAAAACCATCAATTACACTACCAAGCTGGTGCAGGTTTAGTTGCCGCATCTAACCCAAAAGACGAACTACAAGAAACATACAACAAATTAGGAGCACTAACCAAAGCTTTAGAAATAGCTGAGAATATTTAAGACAATGAAAAAAATACTAGTTATAGATAATTACGACAGTTTTACATACAATTTAGTGCACTACCTAGAAGATTTAGATTGTGATGTTACAGTAAAACGAAACGACCAACTTACACTTGAAGAAGTAGATGCTTTTGAAAAAATAGTACTTTCTCCAGGTCCTGGGATTCCGGATGAAGCAGGTTTACTAAAACAAATTATTGCTACATACGCTCCAACTAAAACCATTTTAGGTGTTTGTTTAGGTCAACAAGCCATTGGTGAAGTTTTTGGCGGTTCTTTAATTAATTTAGAGCAAGTTTACCACGGTATTGCTACTACAATTACAGTAACAAAAGACGATGTTCTATTTGCTGGCTTAGGCAAAGAGTTAAAGGTTGGACGCTACCATTCCTGGGTTGTAAACCCAGATTTACCAGAAGCTTTAGTAGCTACTTCTATAGATGAAAACGGACAAATAATGTCTTTACGCCATAAGGTTTATGATGTTAACGCTGTACAGTTTCATCCAGAATCTGTTTTAACACCAGAAGGCAAACAAATGCTAAAAAATTGGGTAAATAAGTAAAATAAACAGTTTGTAAAATTTACTTATTCAATTAAAAAAATAAAAATGAAAACAATATTAAATAGATTAATTAATCACGAAATTCTTTCTAAAGAAGATGCCAAAAACGTTTTGGTTAACATAGCCAAAGGCGATTATAACACAAGTCAAATTGCAGCTTTTTTAACTGTTTATATGATGCGCAGCGTTACTATTGAAGAGTTAGAAGGTTTTAGAGATGCATTACTAGAGCTATGTTTGGCAGTAGATTTATCTGCCTATAACCCCATAGATTTATGTGGTACTGGTGGTGATGGCAAAGATACTTTTAATATTTCTACACTTGCTTCTTTTGTTACTGCTGGTGCCGGTATTAAAGTTACTAAACACGGCAATTACGGTGTGTCTAGTAAATGTGGTAGTAGTAATGTAATGGAGTCTTTAGGAATTAAATTTAGTAATGACGTTGGCTTTTTAGAAAAAACTATAGATAAAGCTGGTATTTGCGTGTTACACGCGCCGCTTTTTCACCCTGCAATGAAAAATGTTGCGCCAATACGTAAAGAGTTAGCTGTTAAAACATTCTTTAATATGCTAGGCCCAATGGTAAACCCTGCTTTTCCTAAAAACCAAATGGTAGGTGTTTTCAATTTAGAATTAGCAAGAATGTATGGTTACCTTTATCAAAATACAGACAAAAACTTTACTGTTTTACACGCCTTAGATGGTTATGATGAAATTAGTTTAACTGGTAACACTAAAACAATATCACGCCTATCAGAAAATATGCTTAAACCAGAAGATTTTGGAGTACAGCAAGTAAAACAATCTGATATTGTTGGTGGTGATACAGTAGAGGCTTCTGCAAAAATATTTGTAGACATTTTAAGTGGAAAAGGTACAGATCCACAAAACAATGTTGTTTGTGCCAATGCAGGTATTGCAATTGCTACAGTACAAAATATTACGCCTAAAGAAGGCTTTTTAATGGCGCAAGAATCTTTGCGTAGCGGTAAAGGATTAGAAGCATTAAAAAAATTACAAAAGCTAAGTGCATAAATGGATATCTTAGAAAAAATAGTACGCGACAAACGCAAAGAGGTAGATTTAAGAAAATCTCTTATTCCTGTATCTCAATTAGAAGCTTCAGTTTTATTTAATAGAACTACAAACTCTTTAGCTACAGCCTTAAAAAATAGTAATTCTGGCATTATTGCAGAACATAAAAGAAGATCGCCATCAAAAGCAGTAATAAATAATAGCCTATCTGTACAAGATGTTGCTACTGGTTACCAAAATGCTGGTGTTTGCGGTATGTCTGTTTTAACAGATGGTAAATACTTTGGTGGCTCTTTAGATGATTTGTTAACCGCTAGAGCTGCAGTGCAAATGCCATTACTACGTAAAGAATTTATTATAGATGAATACCAAATACTAGAAGCAAAAGCATATGGTGCAGATGTTATTTTACTAATTGCTGCCATACTTACTAGAGATGAAATAAAACAGTTTTCTGAGTTTGCTAAAAGCTTAAACTTAGATGTTTTATTAGAAGTACACAACGAGGAAGAGTTGCACAAATCTATTATGCCTAGTTTAGATATGTTAGGTGTAAATAATCGTAACTTAAAAACATTTACGGTGAGTTTAGATACTAGTAAATCTCTATCTAAATTAATACCTAATGATTTTGTTAAGGTATCTGAAAGTGGCATTAGTAACATAGAAGCTATTAAAGAATTACAACCCTATGGTTACAAAGGCT
Organism: Cellulophaga sp. RHA19; assembly: GCF_002813425.1. Classification (NCBI taxonomy): domain Bacteria; kingdom Pseudomonadati; phylum Bacteroidota; class Flavobacteriia; order Flavobacteriales; family Flavobacteriaceae; genus Cellulophaga; species Cellulophaga sp. RHA19. The sequence goes on along the minus strand of NZ_PHUL01000001.1, from coordinate 1,808,971 downwards.
TTTTAATAGGTGAAAATTTTATGAAAACTGATAATCCTGGCGATAGTGCTACCAATTTTATTAAATCTTTAGCCTAATGAAACTAAAAGTTTGCGGTATGAAGTATCTAGAAAATATGGAGGCTGTTGCTACATTGCAACCAGATTTTCTAGGTTTTATATTTTGGGAGCCTTCTTCTCGGTTTTTTAATGGTAAAATGGGTAACATACCTAAAAACATTAAAAAAGTTGGTGTTTTTGTTGATGCTGATTTGGATTATGTTGTAGATCGTATAAACCAGTATAATTTAGATATTGTACAATTACACGGTAAAGAGTCTCCTGAATTTTGTAAAGGCTTGCGAAATTCTAATTTGGGATTAAAAGGTAAACAACCACAAATAATAAAAGTTTTTTCTATTAAAGATAGTTTTGATTTTAGCATTCTTGCTCCTTTTGAAAAAGTATGCGATTACTTTTTATTTGACACGAAAGGCAAACTACCTGGCGGTAACGGCTATACATTTAACTGGTCTGTTTTAGAAAACTACCCGTCTACCAAACCGTACTTTTTAAGTGGCGGTATTGGTGTAGATGATGCATATAAAATTAAAGAGTTTTTACACACACCTGCATCTAAATACTGTGTTGCACTAGATGTAAACAGTAGTTTTGAAACAGAACCAGGATTAAAGAATATTGAAAAATTAAAAGAATTTAAAACAGCATTAAGTATCTAAACTAAGTACTTAATACTTAACACTAATTCAGATGAATTATAACGTAACAGAAAAAGGATATTACGGAACATTTGGCGGTGCCTATATTCCAGAAATGTTATATCCTAACGTAGAAAACCTACGTCAAAATTACCTTAAAGTTATGGCAGAGCCCGACTTTAAAGCAGAGTTTGATCAGCTTTTAAAAGATTACGTAGGCAGGCCGTCTCCTTTGTACTTTGCAAAAAGATTGTCTGAGAAGTACAATACAAAAGTCTATTTAAAAAGAGAAGATCTTAACCACACAGGTGCACACAAGGTAAACAATACTATTGGTCAGATTTTAATGGCTAAAAAACTAGGCAAACAACGTATTATTGCAGAGACTGGTGCTGGCCAACACGGTGTTGCTACAGCTACAGTTTGCGCATTAATGGGTATGGATTGTGTTGTTTATATGGGAGAGATTGATATTGCTCGCCAAGCACCAAACGTAGCACGTATGAAAATGCTTGGAGCAGAAGTAAGACCTGCTCTTTCTGGTAGTAAAACATTAAAAGATGCTACTAATGAAGCTATTCGTGATTGGATTAACAATCCTGTAGACACCCATTATATAATTGGTTCTGCAATTGGACCACATCCTTACCCAGATATGGTTACCAGGTTCCAATCTGTTATATCTGAAGAAATAAAATGGCAGCTAAAAGAAAAAGAAGGACGAGAAAACCCAGATTATGTAGTTGCTTGTATTGGTGGTGGTAGTAATGCTGCTGGTACATACTATCACTTTTTGCATCAAGAAGAAGTTGGCATTATTGCTGTAGAAGCTGCTGGAAAAGGTGTAAATTCTGGCGAAAGCGCTGCTACATCTGCTCTTGGAAAAGAAGGTGTTATACACGGTTGTAAAACTTTATTAATGCAAACGCAAGACGGACAAATTACAGAGCCCTACTCTATTTCTGCTGGTTTAGATTACCCTGGTGTAGGACCATTACACGCACATTTATATAAATCTGGAAGAGGAGAATTTTACTCTGCTACAGATGATGAGGCTATGCAAGCTGGCTTAGAACTAACAAAACTAGAAGGCATTATACCTGCTATAGAAAGTAGCCACGCTTTAGCAATTTTTAAACATAAAACTTTTAAACCAGACGATGTGGTTGTACTAAGTTTATCTGGCCGTGGTGATAAAGATTTAGATAATTACATTAAATATTTTAACTTATAAAATTGTATAATGAATAGAATTAATCAGAAAATGCAAGAAGACAAAAAACTTCTTTCATTGTACTTTACAGCAGGTTACCCAGAGCTGAACAATACAGTTAAAATAATTGAAGATTTAGAAGCTAGCGGTATAGATATGATAGAAATTGGATTGCCTTTTAGTGATCCACTAGCAGATGGACCAACCATACAAAACAGCTCTACAATTGCGCTTAAAAATGGTATGACCACCAACTTACTTTTTGAGCAATTAAAAGATATACGTAAAACAGTTTCTATACCCCTAATTGTTATGGGATATTTTAACCCAATGTTACAATATGGAGTTGAAGCCTTTTGCAAAAAATGTGCAGAAATTGGTATAGACGGTTTAATTATGCCAGATTTACCTTTGGCTGTTTACCAGGATGAATACGAAGCTATTTTTAAAAAGTACAATTTAAAAAACATCTTTTTAATTACACCACAAACTAGCAACGAGCGTATTAAGCAAATTGATGAAGCCTCTGATTCCTTTATTTATATGGTAAGTTCTGCTAGTGTAACGGGTTCTAAATCTGGCTTTGGAGATGAGCAAACTGCTTATTTTAAACGCATAGCTAGTATGCAACTTAAAAACCCACAAATTGTTGGTTTTGGTATTAACAACAACGAGACATTTACACAAGCAACAGAAGATGCAAAAGGTGCAATTATTGGCTCTGCATTTATAAAACACCTAACAGAAAATGGTGTAGATACCATTAAAGAATTTGTACAAAAAATAAGATAATAACTTATTTTCTTTAGCATAAAAAAGCTATCTATTAAATTAGGTAGCTTTTTGTGTTTTTAACAACCTAGTAATATAAATACTACATAATTCTTTTGTAATTTTACTACAGAAAAAACAAATGAAATTTTGAAAAAAACAATAATATTAATTATTATAATATTGTCATTTAGTTGTGGTAATAATAGAAATAAACACTTAGAAGTAAAAAAAGAAAATCAACAAATTAATGAAAACAAAGGAAAAATATATTACTTACATTATAATTCTAATGCCGATTTTGAAATAATTTTTAATGGCGTTTCATTAATAAGAAATAACAAAATAGGAGTTGTTGATGATTATCAATATCTCAATCCATATATAAATAAGAAAGGTATTCAAACACTAAGTTTAAAAATAAAACCTCACGAAAAGGATGATTTATTAACAGAAAATTATCTCAAGAACATAAGTATTGATATCTACTATTCTGAAAATGATGAAAATCCACCATTTAAATTAGTGAAAAAATGCGAGTTAAAATCGATTGAAAAACCCGTAAAGATTTTTATTGATTCTTGGACATTTGAAGCAGAGGTTCCATATAATTTAATTGGACTTGAAAATTCTCAATCTTTTTTAGATAAAGATCAAAATGAATTATTAGAAAAAGTAATTGAAAAATATTCTACTGTTAATAGAATTATTAACAATGGGGATACTTTGAAATACTTAGAGATTTATAAAAAATCTAGAGAAAGAGAAATGAATTCTATGTATTATGACGTAAATAAACAAAAAGAATATTTAAATAATATAGTAAAGAGAGTTCAAGCCTCAAAAGGTTTTATGCAACCTATCTCCGATTATAGACTTTTTATACATCCTAATGGAAAATTAGTTCAATTGATTAATTCCAATGGTACTACGCCTTTATTTTCAATTGATGACAAAGGTAAAAGAAAATCTTATGGATTAATACTTCATCAGTTAAAAGGAGTAAATAAATTAAAAGTTTATTAAATGCTTAAGCCAAAACACATTGTTCTATTATTTTGTTTAGCGTTTCTACATAGTTGTCTATCACAACAGAGACTCCCTTCTTTGAAATCAAGCTTAAATAGAGAGAGAAAAAAACCAATACAACAGATAGCTAAAGAAAAACAATACATATATGGCTTAGACCTAACCAGCTACCAGCCCTACGAAATTTATATTAATAATATATTAATAGCCTATGATGCTTCTGGTGGTGGAGAACTTATAGATTTGCGTCCTTGGTTATTACACAATGGCACTTATACCATTACAGTAAAACTAACGCCTTCTAAAGATAATAAGTATTTAGAATTTTTAGAGGGGCTAGTAGATCGTATAAGTTTTGTACAGTTTTTAGAAGATACAGAGGGTGGTTTAGACAAAAGTACTATGATAGAGCAAGACCTACCGCTTATAATACAAGATAATATGCCTTATCTAGAGCAAAGCTGGGATGTAGAAATCACCAACTTACCCTATGAGCTAGAAGGTTGGCGTAACGGGCAAGACTTAAGTAAATGGGATAAAGATATATTACAAAAAAAAGCAGTATTATATTATGAAAGATTACGTACAGTCTTAAATAATGGTGATGCGGAAAAATTCAATGATATGTGTTTAAGAAGAGTAGAAGAAACGAATGTCTTTAACTATAATACAGGAAGAATTATTCGAGAAGAATTCGAGATTATGCAAAGGATAATATGTTACCTATACAAGATTGGACTATGAAAATCTATGGAAAAAGAAATCAATTAGTTACTCTAGAACGAAATACTAGTATGAACTTTCAAGGTTATGAAAGTTTAAATATAAAGGGCTGGAGTCCGCTGATGTTTGATTATAAAGGGGCTATAAGGGATTATCCTGTAAAACTCTATTTACCAAAAGACAGTGATGAGTTTGTAATAATACGTAAATAAGTATAAAATATGACAATAAAAAAGCACCTTTTAATTCTATCGCTATTTGTTCTTTTTCAAAGTTGCGGGCAAGAAAAAAAATCTCAAGCAGCATTAAATACCAAAATAGATGAAATAATAGCTTATGCGACTGAAGGCTTGCCTGATTATGAGAAAATGGAAAAACTCCCCGATTTATACAACATCTCCATTTCTAGCTCCAATTGCAAGTATGAAATATTAATAAATGACATACCAAACACTGCTTTTTTAGATGATTCGCAAGGGTCTGTAACTTCAAAAACAAAAGGAATTAACTCGTCTTTATTAAGTAGTAGGTTAACACCTATTGAAATTCGGTTATTTCCTAGTACAGGGAAGCAGGTTTTAGACAAATATGCATCTATCTCAATAAAAATAGAACACATACCACATATGGGCAGTGCCGAAGGCAGAGAAACTGTGTGGACCTATAAAATGCCAATGTTAGAGCAACCATTACCTACATTTGTGCATAAAGGAGCGTTTGAGGTTACAGTGCCATTTAAATTAACCTCTTTAGAAAATGCGGTAGATTTAAGCACTTTAGACAGCACCCAATTACGTAAAGAAGTAGATGCCCAGTTTGCTACATTTATAAGTATTTTAGAACAAGGTGATGGCGTAGCTTTACTAGATTTCACTAAAGAGAGAGAGAGAAGGAGTGCTAAAAAATGGTATTCAACTAAAGAAGAACTTAAAGAAGGAATGGTAGCTGATATAGAGGAAATAAAAAAATCTAAATTATTGCCTTTACCAAAAGCAGTATTAAAATTATATAGCAATAATAGAGTAGTTACACTTGAAAATGCTAAAACCCAAGAAACTTATATTTGGATGGATGATGGCGAGTATTATTCTGGGCGTGCTTTATATTTATATAAAACTAAAGATAATAAATGGCATGTTTGGTAAAAATATAGCTCTAATTTTTGGTTTTCTATAAAAAAAGTAAAGACATTGACAACTTATAAAATAATATTCTTATGTTTTTTGGGCTTATCTATAGCTTGCAACAGCCAAGTAAACCCAGAAGTACAAGAAATATTTATCAATTTAGGAGAAAATATAGTTGCCAATGACGAGGCTTACAATGCTAATATTCGCATAGGTGCTTGCAGTTACAAAGTACTAATTAACGATATGCGAGTAGATAGTTTTTTTGAGAGACTAAATGGTACTAACAGTGGTAGTATTCCCATAAACCCATATATTTTAAAAACAGGCTAGCAAACTTGGACGATTAGAGTGTACACAGAGTGGAACGCCGTAGCTTATGGAAATAGCAATGAGAAAAAGCAAATAATTCAATAGTATGAAAAAAATAATTTTATTAGTACTTAGTTCTCTGTGTTTTTATCAATGTAAAGCTCAAAAAGCAACCATAACACAACTAAACAACATCCCCGAAATAACTAAAGAGTTTGAGGTTTTTGATACGGCCACCTTTAACAAATACAAAACAGATAGTACATCTTTTTATGTAAATATTAAGTTAGATAAAAAAAAATATTTAGAAATGGCGAAAGGGCAAAATCAGCATCATTCGTCAGAATATAATAAAGATTCCTATTTTTTTATTAATAAAATATTTTATCCTAATAACAATATAAAATTTAAAGGAATCTACTTTAATAGTGGCTTTCCAAAAGGCATTTGGTACTATTACAATGAAGATGGTAGTTTTAGCCATGAAGTAGATTATGATGCTCCATACAAATTTAAGTGGAACGATATTCTAAAATATTGTATAGATCATAATATCATATTAGACAAAGGACATACAAACGGTGGTTGGCACACCACTATTAACAGAGTTAGTGTAGAAAAAATTAAGGCATCATTAAACGTAAAACCTATGTGGACTGTTGAACATTACATATTAAGCAATGAGAATACTCCTAACACTGGTAATGGCAGTATAGAAACAATTTACTTAGACGGCATTACAGGTAAAGTAATAAAACGAGAATACAAACAGCTAGCCAAAGAATAAAACTGCAATTCTTACTTATTATTAATACCTCAATACACCTATATAAGGGCATAAAAAAAGCTGTTTCAACTATGAAACAGCTTTTTAGTTTTTGGTTATTTAAGGTTATTATTTTCTGTATTGTATAGCCTTGTTAGGGTAATCTGTAATTAAACCATCTACTCCCATTACTAATAGGTTTTCCATATCAGTCTCATTATTAACTGTCCAAGGAATAACTTTCATATTTTTAGAGTGTAGTTCTGCTATAACTTCTTTAGATAACATACTATGTAACGGACTATATATTTGTGGTATAAACCCTAATGTATCTAAATTAGTTTTTACATCATCTTTATATACCAAAGCAGCCAATGTGTACTCTGGATAATTTTGATGCAAATATTGCAACACTCTAAAATCAAAACTTTGTAGCACTACATTTTCTACAGCAATTTTATCTTTAATTGTTGCTATAACTAAATCAGAAAAATCTTTTGGATTAGGATGATAAATACCATCTCCCTCTGGTAAACTCTTAATTTCTATATTATACTTTATTGGTGTTGCATTACCTGCTGTTAAAGAATCTGCAAGAGCTATAACATCTAACAATAAAGGTTTAGTTACAAACTGTTTTTCTTGCTCTGGAAACTTAACGTTACCCATACTACCACAGTCGTATTTTTGAGTTTGCTTGTACGTATGCTCATAAATATTTAATGCAATCGAATCTTTTTTAGCAATAGTTTGCCCAAGAGAATCCATACAAAAAAGCGGATTAAAATAAGGCTCATGAGATACCAAAACTTGTTTATCTTTGGTTACAGCCAAATCTAACTCAATAGTATTTACACCCAATTCTATTGCTTTTGTAAAAGCTGGTATGCTATTCTCTGGCATTAAACCTCTAGCACCACGGTGACCTTCTAAATCAAAATTATAAGTTACCACTGTTTCTTCAACCGGAGTTGCGTCTTCTTTTTTTTCTTTCTTTTTATCGCTCTGCTTACAAGCCATAAAACCAAGGCCAATAAGGCCGCAAATAACTATTTTTAATTTCATTTTATAATTTTATTTAAAAAGTCAACTGTATTTAAATACACACCTTCCCAATCTTTGGATCTAATATCACTTGCTATAACGTGATTTCCACTTCTTGGAAAAGCCATTTTAGTTTTATCTTCTTCTGGCGTTCCTAGAGCATTAAACATTACTTGCATTGCTGGCACAGAAACAACTTTATCTTGCTCTTCTTCATTTTTATAATAGTATCCTAAAAACACAGGACAAGTGACTTTTGAAAAAGTTTCTGTTGTCATTGTATTTGTAAGCATAGTAATTAATGAAATATAGCCATTTATGTGATAGTTAGTAGACCAATATTTTGCTTCTAATTCTGGACGTTTTTGCACTTGCATTGTACCTCCTAAAGCCTTGATAAATTGCTCTTTTCCTCCTGGTTGTATTACTGCTTTCATTGCTGGGTTAAGCAAATCTATAAATGGAGAATACAAAACCAACGCTTTTATATCTTTATCTTCTGCTGCTATTGCCAAGCTTAATGTACCACCTGTAGATGTGCTAATTACAATAACCTCATCTCCTAATTGTTTGCCATAAGCAATTGCTTGTTTTGCAGAAGCAATATAATTTTCTGGTGTTAAGTTTTCAAAAGTATTATCTCTGTAAATTCCGTGCTCTTCTAAGCGAGCCATATAGGTGTTTGCTTTAAAGTGAGTAGATAACTGAGACATTACTGGCTCACCTTCTGCATAACTAGCCCCAAAACCGTGCAAATACACAAAAGCTATAGGAGATTTTTTATACTTATAATCGTCTGACCATATAATATGTGCTTCATTATCTTTCTTAAGACCAACAACATTACTCTCCTCTATTTGTATATTTTTCTCTAACTCTTTTAGTTTTTGCATTTTTGCCCCTTTTTGTGCGGTTGCAAAAAACGCAAATACTAGAAATAAAGAAAGAATATATGTATTTTTATTTTTCATTTAATTGTTTTTTAATTATTTAGTTTAAAAATTTACAGACAATTGCAATCCGTAAAATGCAGGAGGACCAGCAATAAAAGTTGGTATACCAAAAGCACCACCTGTATTACCAGCATCTATAATAAACTTCTCGTCTAAAACATTAGTTGCATACAAACTAATCTCATATTTATCTTGTATAGTTACACCTGCTCTGATGTTTAGTAAACCATAATCATCTTGAGATATGTTTGGCAAATTAGTTTCCTCAAAAAATACTTTAGACTTATAAGTGTATGTTGGCCTTAAAAATACAGCAACTTTATCATTTAAAGTAGGGTTGATATTAAACCCTGCAGAGAAAGAATGTTCTGGTGTTAACCTAAACGTATTTCCTGCCAATTGCTGTAGGTTACCGTCTGAATCTTCATCGTCAAAAGAAGCATCTATATACCCATAATTAGCAAAGAAAGAACTGCTTTTTGCAAACTGATACTGCATAGCAGCCTCAAAACCTAATGCAGTTGCACTACCACTATCATTAGGAAGAATTACCAAACCATCTGTTTCATCTAAACGTGCTATTGTTGTTTGAAAGTTACTGTAGTCATAAAAGTACCCATTTACATCAAACTGTAGTTTATTGTCTAACATTAATGATTTTAGTCCTAACTCATAAGACCAAACAGTTTCGTCTGACAACACATTTACTTCTGTAGCTGATACATTAATTACATTTGGTCTTCTTCCGCGTGCAACATTACCAAAAACAGTTACTGCATCACTTAAATCATAATTAACTGCAAACCTACCTACTGCAGAGGTAAATGTTTCACTAGCTGTAATTTTTCCATTTGTTGGCGTAAATAAGTTGTTAGGGTAAGCTCCTAAAAAGTTACCTAACACCCCTGGATTATCTGCATTTATAACTTCTAAACCTGCATTACTATTCTCTAAGGTTGCTCTTAGTCCTAGTGTAAGAGTTAGCTTATTTGTAACATCATAAGAAGCATCTGCAAAAATATCACCAGAATAATTTTCTCCGTAATTAATAGAGTTTTCGCTATTAAAAGATAATAATGGAGCACCTGCCAATGGTCCAAAACTGCCAGGATCATTAGGAATGTTAGGGAACAAAGTAGGTACACCGTTTACTACCAAAGCATCTGTAGCTACTAAAAGCGCTAGGTAACTTTGCTCATTAACCTCAAAAGGAACTGCTTGTGATCCGTTTTCATAAAAGAAATTTGCTCCCACAAAACCAGATAATTTATCATCATTATCAAAATTAAAACGTACTTCTTGACTAAATTGTTCTCCTTCTGCAACCTCTCTAAAAAATAAAACTGGTGCTGCTGTACCATCTGCATCAAAGGCTTCATCTGAGTTAAATTTTCGGTATGCAGAAATAGAAGTTACATCCCACTTGTCATTAAGTGACGACTTTAAAATCCCAGTAAAACCATAAACTGTACGGTCTAAACCCAGTTCTTTACCACGTTCTAAGTCTGCAAAAGAGTTAGGATTTAAATCGCCTCCTAAAGGAGCAAAAGTTCCACTTTTAAAAGAAGTACCTGGAGGTGTATCTTGTTGCCAATTTGCAATAAAATCAAACGTAGTATTATCACTAATCATATATTTTAAAGAACCTCTAAGTGCCAAAGTTTCTTTACCATTTAGGTCTCCACCAGAAAGGTTTTCTATGTACCCATCTCTTCTATTGTAAATTGCAGCTACACGAGCAAATAACTTATCTTTTACTAAAGGAGTATTTACATAACCGTTTACTAAAAACTGATTGTAATTACCAATACCTGTTTTTAAAGAAGCAGAAGTCTCATTTTTAGCTTTATTTTGAATAATGTGCATTGCTCCAATTTGCGCCCCTCTACCAAAAAGAGTTCCTTGTGGGCCTTTTAAAACCTCTACACGTTCTATATCAAACAGCTCTACAACAGACCCACGAGATTTACTAATAGACACTCCGTCTTGAAAAACGGAAACTCTTGGCTCTACTCTAGAGTCGCCGCTATCACTAGTAATTCCTCTAACAACTATACCTGGGTTATTTACACTTTGAATTTGGATTTGCAAACCTGGTACATAATCTGAAAAAGTATCATACTCAAACGTACCTTGATTGTTTATAAACTCACTACCGTAAGAGGTAATTGCAATTGGCACATCTTTATTTAACTGTTCTCTTTTTTGTGCTGTAACCACTAAACCATCTAACTGAAAAGAAGGTTCCTTTAATTTAAAATTTACTGTAGTATTTGGGGTAGAAATTGTTACTGATTTTTTTATACTCTTGTATCCTAAGTAAGACACTGTAACTGTATATGTTTTATAGACTAAGTCATCAATTTTATAGGTTCCAGATTCATCTGTAACCGCGCCCATAGAAATGCTCTGTATAACCACATTAGCTCCAATTACAGGAGCTCCTGTTTCATCTACTACTTGCCCGTTAAGATTTCCTTTGTTTTGTGCCGCAACAGTACATACTGTTAGTAATAATAAAATAAAATAGTAATTCTTTTTCATTGTGTGTTTTTAAGTTGCCCAAAACTATATAGCTATTGTTAAGCTAAAAGTGCGGCTACTTTATAATAATGTTACACTAACATTAACACACATTAAGTAAGTATTAATAAAAAGTTACTATTGTTAATACAAGTTTAAACAAAACACACAAATAACTCATAAACAAATAATTAACATTAAAAGTGTTATTCAACTTATAAATTGCACAACCATTCAATTTATACAATAAAAAAAGCCCTAAACAATATAATTAAATATAATGTTTAGGACTTGTATCGAAAATTAAAAACAATCGCTATTTTTTTAAATCGATGTCTTTTATGTTTTTAATCTTATTACGTTCTAAAAAGGCATCAATAGTTTCAAAATGTTCTATTACACGTTGATCTTTAAACTCAAATACTTTTTCTGCTAAACCTTGTAGAAAATCACGGTCGTGAGAAACTAGTATTAAAGTACCATCAAAATCTAACAATGCTTCTTTTAAAACATCTTTAGACTTTAAATCTAAATGATTTGTAGGCTCATCTAATATTAAAAGGTTTACCGGTTCTAACAATAGTTTTACCATTGCTAACCTTGTTTTTTCACCTCCAGATAGTACACTTACTTTTTTATCTACATCATCTCCTTTAAACATAAACCTACCCAAAATATTTTTTATTTGCGTACGTAAATCTCCTTTAGCAACCTCATCTACCGTCTGAAAAATAGTTAAATCTGGATCTAGTAATGAAGCTTGGTTTTGAGCAAAGTAACCTACTTGCACATTGTGCCCTAAACTACACTTACCTTCGTACTCTATTTCTCCCAAGATAGATTTTATCATTGTAGATTTACCTTCTCCGTTTCTACCTACAAAAGATACTTTTTCTCCTCTGGAGATAGACATACTTGCGTTTTTAAACACAGTGTGGTCTCCGTATGTTTTGGTTAAATCTTCAACAGTTACAGGGTAATCTCCAGAACGCTGCGCTGATGGGAATGACAACCTTAAAGCTGAATTATCTACTTCATCAATCTCTATAATATCTAGTTTTTCTAACATACGTTCTCTAGATGTAACCTGATTTGTTTTGGAATACGTTCCTTTAAACCGCTCTATAAAACGCATATTGTCCTCTATAAACTTCTGCTGTTCTTCATATGCTTTTATTTGGTGTGCTCTACGCTCTTCTCTTAATTGCAAATAGTGAGAGTAATTTGCCTTGTAGTCGTAAATTTTACCCATAGTAACCTCTATGGTTCTATTAGTAATATTATCTATAAAAGCCCTGTCATGCGATATTACCATTACAGCTTTTGCTTTGTTTACTAAAAAGTCTTCTAACCAAATTACAGATTCTATATCTATATGGTTTGTTGGCTCATCTAACAAAATTAAGTCTGGCTTTTGCAGTAGTATTTTTGCTAGTTCTATACGCATACGCCAACCACCACTAAACTCACTTGTTTGTCTTGTAAAATCTTCCGACCTAAAACCTAAGCCTTTTAATGCTTTTTCTACTTCTGCATCATAATTTACATCTTCTAAGGCATAATATTGCTCTCCAAGCTCAGATACCTCTTCTATAATCTTCATATAGGCATCACTCTCATAATCTGTTCTTGTCTCTAACTCTTTGTTTAAAAAGTCCATACGGTCTCTCATTGTAAAAACGTGACTAAAAGCCTTAGAAGCCTCCTCTACAACCGTACAATTATCCTCTGCTAGTAAATGCTGAGGCAAGTAAGCTATTACAGTATCTTTAGGACAACTAACTTTGCCTTTAGTAGCCTTTTGTTTACCGGCAACAATTTTCATCATTGTAGATTTACCTGCACCGTTTTTTCCCATAAGTGCTATTTTATCATTTTCATTAATAACAAAATTTACACCACTAAATAAGGTTGTTCCACTAAATTCTACTGCAATATTATCTACTGTAATCATCTGTATATTTTAAAGACTGCAAAACTAACAAAAAGTAAAGTATGTAATACGTGGTTTAAATAGTTTAGTAAAAAATATACAAAAAGCCATTTAACACTCATTAACAAAGACTTAGAAGTATATTAACTAAGAAACTATAAGTTATCTTGTATATTAAGCTTGAACTTAAAAAATAAAATGACATGGGAATTATTGAAGATAAAAGATTAAAAAGAAAAGTAAAACAAACAAACCCTACAAACCCTACTGGGAACACCAATATAAACACTAACAAGTTTGATATTGATTCTGAAACCATTAAGGATCAGCAAAATAAGAAATAACCCCACTAGTTTTTATATGCAAAAGCCCTGAGATCTTTATGATTTTCAAGGCTTTTCTTTTTTTACAAAAAAAATACGTTAGTAGTAATTTAAAGTAAAATTTTAAAAAATAAAGTCATATTATTACAATAATTTCCTACGGAAATAGTTTTATTTAATCAATTTAAAAACAAATAATGAAAAAACAAATTTTACTACTTACTACATTCTTATCTGTTACGTGTTTTACGTATGCACAAGAATTAGAACCTACTGAACAAGCTAATAATGAAGAACAGTCTACTTTAGAGTATCAGGACAAAAAAAACATTGCTAAACTTAGTTTAACAAGTTTGGTCTTTAGAAACTTTCAGTTTCAGTACGAAAGAGTTTTAAACAAAACTTTTTCTGTTGCATTATCTTATGGTACAATACCTGAAGGTGGTATTCCTTTTGGAAGTTCTTTTGTTGATGAAGACGAAGATGATGACTTGTCTAACATTGTTAACAATGGTAAAATGAGCTACTCTAGTTTTACACCAGAAGTACGTATTTATACAGGAAAAAAAGGATATGGAAAAGGCTTTTATTTAGCTCCATTTTTTAGAGCATCTAAATACACTTTTAAAAATGTGAACTTTAGCTATGATGCAGATGGTGGTGGAACAGAAACTTTAACTACTAGCGGTACTATTAAAGGGAGTACTTTTGGCTTATTAATTGGATCTCAGTTTAACTTAGGAAGTAACCTTGTTTTAGACTGGTGGATTGCTGGTCCGCATATTGGATCTAGTAATGGAAATTTAAAAGGTGTGTCATCTAGAGTTTTATCTCAGAACGAACAAGATGCATTATTAGAAACTTTACAAGACACAGATATTCCTTTAGTAGATACAGAGTATAAAGTTGATGCTAATGGCGCAGAAATAGATTTAGATGGTCCTTGGGCTGGCGTACGTGCTGGTTTAAGTATTGGATATAGATTTTAAATACTAAATAATTAATTACATATAAGCCCTAAAGTCTAAGAATAGATTTTAGGGCTTATATTTTATACGTGTTAACTCATAATTATTTATTACAGTAATACACTTTGTTAGATAAAAATTAAAAAAACACCACTCTTCTACAGCAAGAAGAATGGTGTTTACTATTTTTAATAGTTACTATATAGAGCTATTTAAGCACTAGTACTAAATCATCAGAATTTACTAAGGAACCACCAGACAAATGCACTTTATCTACAACACCTTCTGCTGTTGCGGTAACGGTAGTTTCCATTTTCATAGCTTCAATTACAAATAAAGGCTGGTTCTTTTTAACCTCTTCTCCTTTTTTAACTAAAACATTAGATAATAAACCTTGCAGTGGAGCACCTATTTCTTTATCATTTTCTTTATCAGCTTTAATATTTTGAGCTTTAACAACTTTTATTGCCTTATCCTTAACCATAACATTACGTAGCTGTCCGTTAATTTTAAAGAATATGCTTACGTTTCCGTTTTCATCAGGTTCGCCTTTTAACATTAATGATACTAGCACGTTTTTACCACGATCTAGCTCTACTATAATTTCTTCACCCACTTCCATACCATAAAAGAAGTTCTTTGTTGGTATATTCATAACATTACCATATTTAACATGGTTGTTATAAGCATCTGTAAATACTTTTGGATATAGCTTGTAAGACAAGAAATCTGTCATTTCTAAATCTCTACCCATACCTTTTCTAAATTTACGTTTAAAAGACTTAAACTCTTTATCAAAATCTATAGGTTCTAAATGCGCATTTGGTCTTTCTGTATATGCATCTTGGTCCTTTAAAATTATTTTTTGAAGCTCTTTTGGAAAGCCACCTACAGGCTGACCTAAATCTCCTTTAAAGAAACTAATTACAGACTGTGGAAAAGAAATTGAATCTCCTTTTTCTAAAACATCTTGCACAGTTAAATTATTACTAATCATATACTGCGCCATATCACCTACTACTTTAGAACTAGGCGTTACTTTTATAATATCTCCAAAAAGCTGATTTACTTCTCCGTACATTTTTGTTACATCAGGAAACTTATCCTCTAAACCAAGAGCAATTGCTTGTCCTTTTAAGTTAGAATATTGTCCTCCAGGAATCTCATGCTTATATACTTCTCCTGTACCAGATTTTAGTCCAGACTCAAACGTATAGTAATAATTACGTACAGTTTCCCAATAGTTAGAGTATTCTGCTAACTTATCTGTATCCAATTTATTTTCGCGTTCGTGAAAACGTAACATTTCTACTAGAGAATTAAAGTTTGGTTGAGAAGTTAAACCAGACAATCCGCCTAGTGCCACATCTACAACATCTACACCTGCTTCTATAGCTTTTAAATACATTGCTCCTTGTATAGAAGATGTATCATGTGTATGTAAGTGTATTGGTATATTTATTTCTGATTTTAAGGCCGATATAAGCTCAAACGCAGCGTTTGGTTTTAACAAACCAGCCATATCTTTAACTCCTAAAATATGTGCACCAGCATTTTCTATATCCTTTGCTAATTGAATATAATACTTAAGATCATACTTTGTTTTCTTTGGATCTAATATATCACCTGTATAACAAAGAGATCCTTCTGCTAAACCACCTGTTCTATTACGTACGTGCTCTATAGTTGGAGCAATAGATTTCATCCAATTTAACGAATCAAAAATACGAAACACGTCTACCCCTGTTTCCCAAGATTTTTCAACAAATTTTTCGATTAAATTATCTGGATATGCCGTATAACCAACGCCGTTAGAACCACGTAAAAGCATTTGCAACAATACGTTTGGCATAGATTTACGAAGTAATGCTAAACGTTCCCATGGATTTTCTTGTAAAAAACGCAAACAAACATCAAAGGTTGCACCACCCCAAACTTCCATACTAAATATTTCTGGAAAGTTTTTAGCATAGCCTTCAGATACTTTTAGCATATCTGTAGTTCGCATACGAGTTGCCAACAAACTTTGGTGACCATCTCGCATTGTAGTATCTGTAAAATGTACTTTTTTCTCATTCTTTAACCACGTAGCAAAACCTTCTGGCCCTAGCTCTGTTAACAAGTCCTTTGTTCCTTTTGGATACGAACTCATTTTTTCAAAAGAAGGTACCTTTGGTTTAGAAAAAACGTGATTTGGATCTTTCTTTTTTACATCTGGATTACCATTTACAATAGTTTCACCTAAGTATTCTATTAATTTATTAGCACGGTTTCTTGGCTCCACAAACTCAAACAAAGAGGGTTCGTTTTTAATAAAGTTAACCGTAACCTTACCATCTCTAAAAGTTTGGTGCTTAAGAATATTATCTAAAAACGCCATATTACTTTCTACACCCCTAATACGAAACTCTGCCAAAGCTCTACGCATTTTACGACAAGAACCATCTAAAGTTCTACTAATAGCAGAAACCTTTACAAGCATAGAATCAAAAAATGGAGAAATACGTACTCCTTGGTAAATACTACCTGCATCTAATCTAATACCAAAACCCGAAGCACTTCTGTAAGTTGTAACTACACCATAATCTGGTTTAAAATCGTTTGCAGGATCTTCTGTAGTAATTCTACATTGCAAAGCATAGCCAGTTATTTTTACAGAATCTTGGTCTTGTATTTTTATTTGTTGATCTGATAATTTGTAACCACCGGCAATAAACAACTGTGCTTTAACCAAGTCTATATTGGTAATCATTTCTGTTACCGTATGTTCTACTTGTATTCTTGGGTTAACTTCTATAAAGTAAATACTACCATCATCATCTACCAAAAACTCTACTGTACCTATATTATTATAATTTACAGCCTTACAAATATCTATTGCATATTTATATAAGCTATCTCTGGTTTCTTGCGGCAAACCTATAGATGGGGCAAATTCTATTACTTTTTGGTAACGTCTTTGCACAGAACAATCGCGCTCATACAAATGCACCATATTACCGTGTGTATCTGCAACTATTTGTACTTCTATATGCTTTGGGTTTTCTACAAATTTTTCAAGAAAAACAGTATCGTCTCCAAATGCATTTAAAGATTCTCTACGGGCTTCAGGGAAAGCTTTTTCTAATTCTTCTTGTGAACGTATAACACGCATTCCACGGCCTCCACCGCCAGAAGCAGCTTTTAACATTACAGGATAACTTATACGCTTAGCTTCTTCTATAGCTATACTTACATCTGTTAAATCTTTATTACTACTTTGTATAACAGGAACATTATTAGCAACCGCTACCTCTTTTGCAGTAATTTTATCTCCTAAAGACTTTAGTACTGACACCTTTGGACCAACAAAAATAATATCATTGTCTGCACATTTCTGAGCAAACTCTGCATTTTCAGACAAAAAGCCATAACCAGGATGAATAGCATCTACACCATTTTCCTTAGCTACCTCTATTATAGCATCTATATTTAAATATGGTTTTAAAGGCTCATGATCTTCTCCTATTTGGTAACATTCATCTGCTTTGTACCTATGCAATGAATAGCGATCCTCATAGGTGTATACACCAACCGTTTTAATGCCTATTTCTACACAAGCTCTAAAAATACGGATTGCAATTTCTCCCCTATTTGCTACTAAAACCTTATTAATCTTCATTTATTACTATATTTATTAGTGTTTACTAATTAATTCCAATAATTTTATAAAACTACTCAAACACATTCAGAATAATTTAACAAAATCACCTCCTTATTCCCTGTTTTCAAAGGTACTTTATTTAAGCGTTTTTAACAATACTAAAATTTTACAAAACAGGGTTATTTCGTATCATATTATCACTATTTTACCTATATTACAATTATTTAATAAGTAATAAGCATAATACACTGCATATTTAATTCTTGGTAGTTTTTATTTTTAGCTTGACTTTCTCTTATAATTTTAGTACCTTTTAAGAGAATTAAAAAAAACTATGGGAAAAGGAGATAAGAAATCTAAAAGAGGAAAAATAATAAATGGCACTTACGGTGCAAGAAGAAAACGAAAAATTAAAAAACAACCAACATTACAAGAAAAAATTAGTCCAGATAAAAAGAAGTAAACCAACCAGTTATGCTTTTTATCTATAAAAAGTTACAGTTAAACCGACATAAAAGGGCATTTACACCACAACTTTGCTTATGTTTACCACATAACTTTTAATAAAAACCAAAAAAAAACCAACTTTGTAATAACAAGTTACAAACAAAACCAACCCCCAGGATATGCTTAAAAGTACATTTGTATTAATATCACTTGTAATAACAACATCTTTTACAAGCACAACTACTTCTAATTGCGATAATGCTTACTCCGCAAGTTCATACGCACTTAATTATGCTAAAAAATCTTTAAAAGCTGATAATTTTGATCACCAAAAATTTTATGCAAATAAAGCTTTTATTGCTCTTGAAAAAACCAAAAAGTTAATGAAAGAGTGTGATTGTGCCGATGCTAAAAATTCGGTTTTAAGTGGATTAGAAAATATTGATAAAGCTGCAACACCTAAAGATTGGGATTTAGGAAGACATTATGCTAAACTAGCACTGTTAGATGTTGAAAATACAATTACCGCATTAGACATTTTTACTCAAAACGGCATTAACACCGTTTCTTCTGATATAGAATTAAAAAATAATGCTTTATTATTAGAAGCTGTAGAATTAGAAAAACAACGTGTAGCTCTTGAATCTGAGATAGAAAAGTTACTTTCTAAAAAGAGAGCTTTAGCTATTAAAATTGCTGAGAATATTCAAAAACAAAGGCAAAACTAAAATTAGTCAACCACTAATTTTAGTTCTACTCCGTTATTTTCTTCTACAACATTAAGCTCATAAGTATAAAAACCTAGCGGCAAAGGTGTTTCTCCTACATAATCTATTGCTTGCAATGTATATGTTTCACCATCTGCTTCTATCAAAATTGAAGCGTATGCGTATGCCGTTTCATACTCAAAATACTCAGACACTTCTCCTGAAGCAACGTTTGTATGCACATTTTCTGCATCTCCATTTACTTGCACCATATCATAATTTACCTCACTAACATTTTTTATCCTAATATTAACAGCTTCAAGGTTGTCATCCCTATCATCACAACTAAAAATAGTTAGCACTAATACAAGTAAAGGAAATAGAATTTTATTTTTCATAGGAAACATTTATTTGTCTACTGTAAAAAACGGAATTTTAAAGATATTATTATCTAATAAAAACTGGCATATTCTCTTTTTCAGTGTACTCCTCACTAAAAGTATAGCCATCTGTGGTAAAGTTTTTAATATCATCTAAAGTTTCTGCATTAGTGTCTATAATATAGCGCACCATAGAACCTCTTGCTTTTTTGGCATAAAAACTTATTACCTTTAACTTATCATTCTTCCAATCTTTAAAAACTGGAGTAACAATTGTAGCATTTAATGCTTTTTTATCTACTGCACCAAAATATTCGTTACTAGCTAAGTTTACAAAAACCTCATTTTCTTTTAATTCTGAATTTAAATACTCTGTTACATCTTTTTTCCAGAACTCGTGTAGGTTTTTATTTGTATCTACCGGCATTTTTGTACCCATTTCCAAACGGTAAGGCATCATTAAATCTAACGGTCTTAAAACGCCATACAAACCTGATAAGATTCTTAATTTATCTTGTAAAATTGCTAATTTATCTTCCTGTAAAGAATACGCGTCTAAACCTTGATACACATCTCCATTAAAAGCAAAAACAGCAGGTCTTGCATTTTTTACAGTAAAAGGAATTGTAAAATCTTGATTACGTTGCCAGTTTAATTGTGCCAAATTATCAGAAACACCCATTAGCTCAGATATAGCCTTTGGCGATTTCTTTTTAAGAACCTCATTTAGCTTTTTAGCTTGTTTTAAAAACTGAGGCTCTGTAAATTCTTCTGTTGGCAATTTAGAGTCAAAATCTAATGACTTCGCTGGCGAAATAACAATCTTCATCTTATTTTTAATTTGGTATAAAAATAAACATCATTTTTATGTTATTACACAAACTCTAAAAGAGATTTTAAATACTAGTATAGTAAAAACTAATGTTATTGAGAATGCTTAGCGTAATGCCTCCACTTTTCTATAACACTTGCCATATCTTCTGGTATTTCTGTATTAAACTGCATAAGTTCTTTTGTAACTGGATGTACAAAACCAAGTGTTTTTGCGTGTAATGCCTGTCTTGGCAATATCTTAAATGCGTTTTCTACAAACTGTTTGTATTTTGTAAAGGTTGTTCCTTTTAAAATACGCTCTCCACCATAGCGCTCATCATTAAATAATGTATGCCCTATGTGCTTCATATGCACTCTAATTTGGTGTGTTCTTCCAGTTTCTAGCTTACAAGAAATAACCGTAACATACCCTAAACGTTCTATAACTTTATAATGAGTTATTGCTTCTTTTCCTTCGTCTCCATCAGGAAAAACGTGCATTTGCAATCTATTTTTTGGATGTCTACCTAAATTACCCTCAATAGTACCTTCGTCATTTTCAACATTACCCCATACAATAGCTACGTACTCCCTTTCTGATGTTTTATCAAAAAACTGTTTAGATAAAAACGTCATTGCTGCCTCAGTCTTGGCAACTACTAAAAGTCCAGACGTGTCTTTATCTATTCTATGCACTAAACCTGGCCTATCACTACTATTGTTTGGCAATTCATCTTTACAATGGTGTAACAAAGCATTAATTAAAGTTCCAGAGTAATTTCCGTGCCCTGGATGCACAACCATACCTGCGGGTTTATTTACCACCATAAGCACATCATCCTCATAAACAACGTCTATAGGAATATCTTCTGCTTGTAGTAAAAACTCATATGGCGGATGCGTAAACATAACACGTATGTCATCATTTGCCTTTACCTTATAATTTTGTTTAACCACCACATTGTTAACCCAAATATGGCCATCTTTTGCTGCTTTTTGTATTTGACTACGTGTAGCGTTTTCAATAAAATTCATTAAAAACTTATCTATACGTAAAGGCTCTTGCCCTTTAGAAGCAACTACTTTATGGTGCTCATAAAGCTCATCTTCATTGGCTTGTGGCCCAATTTCTTCAGTCATATATTATGTTGCTTACTATTATTAGTGGTTACCGTTACCACAAACCAACTCTACCTTAGAGGTCTTTGGTAATTTATCTCCGGCTTTAATTTGTTTTCCTTTATACTTTATTTTAAGTACCATATCTTCACCTATATTGTCTACATAGGTAACCTTTAAAACATCTAAACCAACAGCACGTAACATAGACGTAGCATTACGCTTTGTTTTTTGTATTACTTGTGGTACAGATACTTTTTTATATCCAGATGGGTTTACTGTAAAATATATTTTCCTATTCTTTTTGACTTTATTACCTGCTGGTGGATTTTGTTCAATAATAGAAAACCTTGGGTAATTAGGGTTATAATTTGCAGAATCTAATACCTGAGAACGTAATCCTACCTTATCTATTTCGTGTTTCATTTGAGAGACTGCCATTTTAGAAAAATCTGGCACCTCTACAAATTCACCATGATTTGTTGTAGACTTTAACCATTGCAAAGCAACAAACACCAGTACAACCACTACTCCTAGTGCAATACCTAATTGTATTATTAATGTTTTACTTTTTAAAAAGTTGAAAAAATTTCGCATAACTATAATATTATCGCACAAATATATAAAACCCAATGCTTTTTTCTTTAATTTAAAAAAATGATATTTGTTATTAGCATTAATGACCCTTATTAATTTACCATGAAAAAAAATATTGCCATTATAATGGGAGGCTACTCTAACGAGTATAAAATATCCTTAAAAAGCGGAAACGTTGCTTACAAATACCTAGACTCTAACAAGTTTAACCTATATAGAATTCATATATTAAAAGAAAAATGGGTTTATGTAAATGCTAATGATATAGAGTCTCCTGTAGATAAAAGTGATTTTAGTATTAAAGAAAATGGACAAAAAATAAAGTTTGACTGTGTGTTTAACGCTATTCATGGTACACCTGGTGAAGATGGCTATCTACAAGCTTATTTTAACTTAATTGGAGTTAAGCAAACAGCATGTGATTTTTACCAAGCCGCACTTACATTTAACAAAAGAGATTTACTTAGCACATTAAAACCTTATGGCATTAAAGCTGCTGCTTCTTATTACTTAAATAAAGGTGATGTTATAAAAGAAGAAGAAATTATAAATACAGTTGGACTACCTTGCTTTGTAAAAGCTAACAAAGCTGGTAGTAGCTTTGGCATATCTAAAGTACACAAAAAAGAAGATTTAGCAAAGGCAATTGAAAATGCGTACCAAGCTGATGATGAAATTATTATTGAGGCTTTTTTAGATGGCACAGAGGTTTCCGTTGGCGTTATTACTTATAATGGCGAACCAAAAGTTTTACCAATTACAGAAATTACCACAGAGAACGATTTTTTTGATTACGAAGCCAAGTACGAGGGCAAATCACAAGAAATTACACCTGCTCGCATTACCAAGGAGCAAGAAGAAAAAGTTAGTAATATAACTAAAAGAATTTACAAGATTTTAAAAATGAAAGGCTATACCAGAAGCGAATTTATTTTTGTAGACAATGAGCCATATATGTTAGAAATGAATACTACACCTGGCCTAACCGAAGAAAGTATTTTACCGCAGCAAGCAGCAGCAGCAGGAATATCTTTACCAGAATTGTTTGAGAGTGCTATAACAGAGGCATTAAGATAAATTAACTAACTTTAGCGTTCGTAAAAATCTGCTATACAACTTAATACATTTTTACATTAAAATAAAAACCACTACTATGAAACGTGCCATATTCCCTGGGTCTTTTGACCCTTTAACTTTAGGCCATACAGATATTATTAACAGAGGTATTACACTTTTTGATGAAGTAATTATTGCTATAGGTATTAATGCTGATAAAAAATACATGTTTACCCTGGAACAACGTATGCAATTTATTAGTGAAGCTTTTAAAGATGAGCCAAAAATAAAAGTTATGACCTATGAAGGGCTTACGGTAGAATTTTGCAAAAAAGTAGACGCTCATTTTATTTTACGTGGTCTGCGTAATCCTGCAGATTTTGAGTTTGAAAAAGCCATTGCACACACCAACAGAAAATTATCAGAAATTGAAACCGTATTTTTACTAACTTCTTCTGGCAAATCTTATATAAGCTCATCTATTGTGCGCGATGTTATTAGAAACAATGGTGATTATACCAGCTTAGTACCAGATACAGTTAGAGTTTTATAAATACAAAACCACCCCTTATTAAACCAAAAAATCAATTTTTAAAATGAAAAAAATTATAGGTCTTTTTAGCTTGCTATGCATTATTGCTTGTAGCGATAAACCAGAAGACAAGGAGAAAGATTTTCAGACTTTTTTTGAAACTAGCAACGGATTAGAAACACCTACTTATACAGAGGTTATAGATTTTTATTTAGAACTTGCTCGTGAGTTTCCACAAATAAACGTGCTTACTATTGGCGAAACAGATAGCGGCCTTCCTCTGCATTTAGTAACTTATAATCCTGACGGAGAATTTAATTTTAATAAGTTGGAGGATAAAACAGTTATATTAATTAATAATGGTATTCACCCTGGTGAAAGTGATGGTATAGATGCTACAATGCTCCTTTTTAGAGATTTAGTAGTAAATAAAATTAGTGCTCCTAGAAAAACAGTATTAACCACCATTCCTATTTATAACATTGGAGGCGCACTAAATCGAAACTCTACATCTAGAACCAACCAAAACGGACCTAAAGAGTACGGGTTTAGAGGTAATGCGCAAAATTATGACCTAAACAGAGATTTTATAAAAAACGATACCAAGAATGCAAAAACTTTTGCAGAGATTTTTCATTTAACAAAACCAGATATTTTTATTGACAACCACGTTAGTAATGGTGCCGATTACCAATATACATTAACACATTTATTTACACAACATAACAAATTAGGTGGCGATCTGGGTAATTATCTTCATACAGAGATGATGCCAAATTTAGAAACTTCACTAGAAGAAATTAATTGGCCTATAACGCCATATGTAAACGTTTTTAATAGTGTTCCTGAAAAAGGTTTTTCTCAATTTATGGACCATCCTAGATATTCAACCGGTTATACTACGCTTTGGAACACCCTAGGGTTAATGGTAGAAACCCATATGCTTAAACCTTATAAAAAGCGAGTTATGGGTACGTATTATCTAATGCAAAAAATGATAGACATATCTGAAAAAGATCATAAAAAAATAAAAGAATTAAGATCAAATGCTTTTTTAGCAGACCAAGAAAAAACAACTTACCCTATACAATACACAATAGACACCACTAAAACATCTACTCTAAACTTTAAAGGGTATGAGGCAGATTTTATAGAGAGTGAAGTTACTGGACTTACAAGACTAAAGTACGACAGGTCTAGACCGTTTACAAAAGAGGTAGAATATAAAAATTACATAAAACCTACCAAGTTTGTTACCATACCAGAAGCATATATTATTCCTAAAGGTTGGAAAAAAGTGATTCCGTTTTTAGAGGTTAACAAAATAAACTACACCCAACTAGAAAAAGACACCATTATAAACGTTGCATCTTACAGGATTAAAGATTACCAAACACGTAAATCTGCTTATGAAGGTCACTACCCACATAACAACACAACTATTACTAGTAGTATGCAAAATGTACAATTTTTAAAGGGCGATTATTATGTACCTACAAACCAACCAGGTTTACGTTACATACTAGAAACATTAGAACCAGAAGCAGTTGACTCATTTTTTAATTGGAATTTTTTTGATACTATTTTACAGCAAAAAGAAGGCTTTTCTCCCTATGTTTTTGAAGACGTAGCTGCTAAATTGTTAAAAAACAATCCGGCTCTTAAAGCAGAGTTTGATAAAATAAAAACTGAAGATGAAGGTTTTGCAAACAATTGGTATGCACAATTAGACTGGTTGCACAAAAAATCTGCTCATTATGAAAAAGCGCATTTGCAATACCCTATTTATAAATTATTGAAGAGTAATTAAAATTACTCTTCAAACAGTATTTTAATATTAGCATAAGAATTTTCTAAGGCCTTGGCAATTTTGCTTGGGCCTTTCCATTTTACCTTCTCTATACCTTCTTCAAGCTGGCCAGTAAGCTCTCCTTTATATGAGGTTTTCATTGCAAACCAATGCACCTCTTTTAACTTGTACTTCCCATTTCGCTTAAAAATATGGTAGGTAATCTTCAACAAGTTTTCAATTTTTAAACCTTGTACACCTGTTTCTTCTTCAACCTCTCTAATAGCACATTGCTCTATAGTTTCGCCTTTATCTAGCTTACCTTTAGGCAAGTCCCACTTGTCATTTCTATAAATAAAAAGCACTTTACCCTCTTTATTTGTTACAACGCCACCACCAGCAACCACTATTGGTATTTTTTTAGAGAATTTTTTTAAAATCTCCTCTTTATTAGGGTGGTAGATGTATGCCTTTGGCAATTTATTCTTAGACAAGGCCTTAATTGCCTCGTTAATTGCTTCTTCATTTAACAAAAAATATTTATTATCTGCTATATCTGACAGTTTATTTGTCAAAATCAAGGGCAATTCATTCACAAAAACTTTATACATTTGCGCTATGGTTTTAAATAAAGACACTGCAAAAAAAACAGCCGAACTTCTATTGCAAATTAATGCAATTAAGTTGAAACCAGAAAATCCTTTTACGTGGGCTTCTGGATGGCAATCTCCAATTTATTGTGATAATAGAATTATTCTATCTTATCCTATAATTCGTAACTACATACGAGAAGAAATGGCTAAGCAAGTAGAAGAACTGTACGGCAAACCAGATGTTATTGCTGGTGTAGCTACTGGTGCTATTGGTATTGGTATGCTTGTTGCTGAGTACTTAGGACTTCCGTTTGTATATGTTAGACCAGAACCAAAGTCTCATGGAAGACAAAACCAAATAGAAGGTCAATTATCTCCTAACCAAAACGTTGTGGTTATTGAAGATTTAATTAGCACTGGAAAAAGTAGTTTAAATGCTGTTAAGGCTTTAAAAGAGGCCGGAGCAAATGTTAAAGGTATGGTAGCTATTTTTACCTACGGATTTAATGTTGCAGACGAAAACTTTAAAACTGAGGATATAGAATTACACACACTTAGTGACTACCCTAATTTAATACAACAGGCGTCTGACACTAATTACATTAAAGAAGAACAATTAAACACATTACTGCAGTGGAAAAGTAACCCAGCAGTTTGGAAACCATAATATTATGCACATAGAAGCTCCAAAAAAAACAGTAAATAAAAGCGACAAAGAAGTTTTTGATTTTTTAATTGATATTAAAAACTTTGAACAGTTAATGCCAGAAAACATTAGTAAATTTGAGGTATTAAGTGAAGATAAATTTCTTTTTGCTCTTAAAGGAATGCCAGAAATAGTTTTAAAACTAAAAGAGCAACATCCTAATAATAAAATAATATTAGGAGCCGCTAGTGACAAACTTCCGTTTACTTTAACTGCAGATATTAATAGCATTGCAGCAGCAGAAACAGAAGTTACTCTTAGTTTTGAAGGCGAATTTAATGCAATGATGGCTATGATGATAAAAGGGCCTATTACTAAATTTATAGATACCTTATCAGACAACCTAAGTGTTATTTAATAAAGTAATTGTATTTCTTTTAAGTTATACTCTTTAAAAATATTATCCTCTAGTAGAACTATTAATCTTCCGCTAGAGGATACTCCTTTTATAAAGCCCATAAACAACTCTCCCTCTTTACTTTTAAAAGTTGATGGTTTATCTACCCTAAACATTATTTCCTGATATAAAGCACGTAATGCGTCTGGACTATTTAAATAATCTGCAGTTAGATACTTTTTCAACTTAGTTAGTATCCCACTTAATACTTCATCTAAATTAAAAGTCTCTCCTCTAAGTAACTTTAAAGAAGATACATTGGGCAAATTGTTAAATTCTAGCTGATTTACATTTAACCCAATTCCTATAATAGATGACTGTATTTTACTGCCAGTCAGTATATTTTCAATTAAAATTCCACATATTTTAGAATTAGCTGACAGAATGTCGTTAGGCCACTTAACAGCTAAATTTGGTATATTTAATTCTTTTAAGGCTTCAAAAACAGCTAAAGAAACACACATATTTAACAAAAATTGATCTGCAACCTCTAAACCTTCACTTTTTTTTAAAACACTAAATGTTAAGTTTTTACCGGGTTCAGCAAGCCATTGTGTTCCCATTTGCCCACGACCTTGTATTTGTTTTTCTGCCGCAACCACAGTAAAATCGTCTAATGAGGTAGATACAATTAACTCTTTTAAATACTCATTTGTAGAGTTGGTGGCATTAAGTTTGATTATCTGCATATGTAGATTATAATAATATTCTGCAATCTTATGTTAAAAACAATAGTTAAAAAAACAAAAAAACAATAACTTTGTATAATCTAAAATTTTTGAATGCAAAAAAATACACCTAGTGCAGACGAACTTATTGCTTTAATTTTACAAGGAATTGAAGAAGTAAAAGGGCACGATATAAATTTACTAGACCTTAGAGAAATAGAAAATACTGTTTGTGACTATTTTATAGTTTGCAACGGTACCTCTAATACGCACGTTAATGCAATAGTAGGCTCAATCCAAAAAACCGTTAGTAAAGCCATACATGATAAACCTTGGCACGTAGAAGGCACAGATAATTCTGAATGGGTTTTACTAGACTACGTTAATGTTGTAGTACACGTTTTCCAGAAACAAATAAGAGATTTCTATGACATAGAAGGCCTTTGGGGAGACGCAAAAGTTACCGCAATAGAAAGTAGTTATAACCAGTAAATAATAAGAATGGCAAAAGATAATAGCACAAAACCTACTAAACCTAAATTTAACTCATGGTGGATTTATGGTATTTTAGTAGTTATAATTATAGGATTTCAATTTTTAAGTAGTGATGGTTTATCATCAACTAGTAAAAAAACAACATCAGATTTATTAGAATATATAAAAAACGGTGATGTTAAAAAGGTAATGATTATATCTAATGCAGGTTATGCAAAGGTATACTTAACAGAGGAAGCTTTAAAAAAGGACTCTCACAAGCCTGTTTCTAAACCTAGTTTCTCCTTAAATCCAACAGAGTCTCCTAGCTATGTTGTAAACTATGCTTCTTTAGAAATTTTTGAAAAAGAAGTAAAAGATGCAAAAGCATTAAATAATGTTGATACAATTATAGACAGCGAAAAAGAATCTAACACGTTTGAAAACTTGTTATTTACTTTACTACCATTTGTACTAATCATAGGTATTTGGATATTTATGATGCGTAGAATGTCTGGTGGTAGCGGCGGCGGTGCTGGTGGTCAAATATTTAATATTGGTAAATCTAAAGCAAAGCTGTTTGATGAAAAAACAGACACACGTACATCTTTTAAAGATGTTGCTGGTTTAGAAGGTGCTAAAGAAGAAGTTGAAGAAATTGTTGAGTTCTTAAAAAACCCAGAAAAATATACATCTTTAGGTGGTAAAATACCAAAAGGAGCTTTATTAGTAGGCCCTCCTGGTACAGGTAAAACATTATTAGCTAAAGCCGTTGCTGGTGAAGCTAAAGTACCTTTCTTCTCTTTATCTGGTTCAGATTTTGTAGAGATGTTTGTTGGTGTAGGGGCATCTAGAGTACGTGATTTATTTAAACAAGCAAAAGACAAGTCTCCTGCAATTATTTTTATTGATGAGATTGATGCTATTGGTAGAGCCCGTGGAAAAAACAATGTTACAGGTTCTAATGATGAAAGAGAAAACACATTAAACCAATTACTAACAGAAATGGATGGTTTTGGCACCAACACAAATGTTATTGTATTGGCAGCAACAAACCGTGCAGACGTTTTAGATAAAGCATTAATGAGAGCTGGTCGTTTTGACAGACAAATTTATGTAGACTTACCAGACATTAGAGAACGTAAAGAAATTTTTGAAGTACACGTTAAGCCAATTAAAACGGCAGAAACGCTAGATTTAGATTTCCTAGCTAAGCAAACTCCAGGTTTTTCTGGTGCAGATATAGCTAACGTTTGTAATGAAGCTGCATTAATTGCTGCTCGTAAAGAGAAAAAAGCTGTTAATAAACAAGATTTCTTAGACGCTGTTGACCGTATAGTTGGTGGTTTAGAAAAGAAAAACAAAATAATTACTCCAGGAGAAAAGAAAACTATTGCTTATCATGAAGCAGGCCACGCAACTGTAAGTTGGATGCTAGAGCATGCTGCGCCATTAGTAAAAGTTACTATTGTACCTAGAGGACAGTCATTAGGAGCTGCTTGGTATTTACCAGAAGAGCGCTTAATTGTTCGTTCTGAGCAAATGTTAGACGAAATGTGTGCTACTCTTGGTGGACGTGCTGCAGAAAAAGTTATTTTTGACAAAATATCTACTGGTGCTTTGAGTGATTTAGAAAAAGTAACCAAGCAAGCAAGAGGTATGGTTACTGTTTATGGTTTAAATGACAAAATAGGTAACTTAACGTATTACGATTCTTCAGGTAATGACTCTTATGGTTTCTCTAAGCCATACAGTGAGGAAACTGCTCGTATTATTGATGAAGAAATTTCTAAATTAATAGAAGAGCAATACGTAAGAGCTATAGAGCTTTTAGACAAAAACAAAGACAAGCTTACAGAGCTAGCAGAACGCTTATTAGAGAAAGAAGTTATCTTTAAAGATGATTTAGAAAAGATTTTTGGAAAGAGACCTTTTGCTAAAGATGTTAGAGAAAATGCAGAGGAAGAAGCAAAAAAAGACGCTACTACTAAGTCTTCGGAGGAAGAATAGTACGTATATAGTATAAATTTTAAGAATTTTAATGAGCATATTTGGTAAACTTTTTGGAACCAGTAAAAAAAAGAGTTCGGATGTACCCGCAGAGAACCGTGGTGTTCATATGCCAGAACTGGATTTACCTATAGACGAAAAGTTTACCATATATTTTAAAAAAAATGGCGGTAAATTTATTTACTGCGATTCTAATGACGAAATTTCATCTGCATTAAAAAATATAATGGAAGAGAACGACTGGCAAAACAGTTCTTTCTTTTCTTTAGATGACAGATTAGAAAAAAAATTTACTAACGAGCATATTACATTTTCTAAATCTGCTCAAAAAAGTACGGTATTCTTTACAACCTGCGAGCATTTAATAGCTCAAAACGGATCTATCTTAATTTCTTCTAACCAATTAAAAGAAAGAAAGATGAATGAGCTACCAGATAATTTTATTGTTTACGCAACTACAAGTCAGCTTACCGCTAGCTTAGGAGATGGCTTAAAAAGCATAAAAAAGAAATACCAAGGCAGAATCCCTGCAAACATCACCACCATAAAACATTTTCAGTCTAATATAAAAGAAGAAGATTTTTTATCTTACGGAAGTACAGCTAAAAACTTATATCTTATCTTGATGGAAGATTTATAAGTATGAAAGAAATTTATAAAAGAGCAATAACAGGTATTATTTACGTATTACTTTTATTATCGGCTGTATTTTTAAACTCAGATGCATTCGATTTTTTATTTATGGCATTTGGTTTAGCTTGTTTATTTGAGTATAAACGTATAGTAAAATTAAAAGGTTACTATGTATTTGTTGCCTATTTAGCACTTTGGTGGACTTTTATTTATTTTATACAAGATGAATGGGTTATTAATTTACTACTTATTGCAACTTTAATAACAGACGTTCTACTACTATACTTTTTACTCTCTAAAAAAGAAAAAACTTTTTCTCCAATTGAGAAATTCCTAACCGGACTATTATTTTTAGGAGGTGGATGTATTTTTTTAACTATGATACCTTATAGAGGTGGTGGTTTTGAAAAAATATTAATTATGGGAATTTTTATTTTAATCTGGGTAAATGACAGTTTTGCTTACCTAGTTGGCCGTAAATTAGGACGTAACAAACTTTTTCCTTCGGTTTCTCCTAAAAAAACTATTGAAGGCGCAGCAGGCGGATTAGTATTTGCCTTAATTGCTGCGTATATTATTTCTATCTTTGAAACTAATTTAAGTATTATACAATGGCTTATATTAGCAACCGTAATAGTTGTAACAGGTAATTTAGGCGATTTAATAGAATCTAAATTTAAAAGAAAAGCTAAAGTAAAAGATAGCGGAGCAATATTACCAGGACACGGAGGAATTTGGGATCGTTTAGACAGTTTAGTCTTTGCTGCACCATTTGCATTTTTAACATTAATTATATTTTCACATGTTTCATAAAGAGGGACAAAAAATTATTATCATTACCTTTATTTTAGTAGCTGCAGCAGTTATATCTGCTCAATATTTTGTTACATTAAACTGGCTAAGATTAGGTTTGCAAGTTGCTGCATTAGTTTTTTTAATATTGATATTACAATTCTTTAGAAACCCTAAAAGAAAAGTAGTTAAAACTTTTGATGACATTTTAGCCCCTGTAGATGGTAAAGTTGTTGTTATTGAAGAAGTAGAAGAACCTGAATATTTTAAAGGTAAACGCAAGCAAATTTCTATTTTTATGTCTCCAGTTAATGTACATGTTACAAGGTATGCAGCTTCTGGCTCTATAAAATACTCTAAATATCACCCTGGAAAATATTTAGTTGCTTGGCACCCAAAAGCAAGTACAGAGAATGAACGTACTACAGTTGTAATAAACACTCCTAAATTTGGAGATATTTTATACCGACAAATTGCTGGTGCATTGGCAAAAAGAATTGTAAACTACGCTAAAGTTGGCGATAGTGTACACCAAGGTGAAGATGCTGGTTTTATTAAATTTGGATCTAGAGTAGATGTTTACCTACCACTAGATACCGTAGTTACTGTTAAATTAAACCAAAAAGTTGTTGGAGCAAAAACTTGTATTGCTACCTTACCAAGCCAGGATGACTAATGAAGAGCTACATAAAGAATTTTTAGAGACTGTAGAGTACGTTAATAGCTATACAGAACCTTTGCCTGCAGATTTACTTTTAAAGCTGTATGCTTACTACCGTATAGCTCATAAAAACTTTGACAATCCAGGAAGTAGAACTCCACTTATTAATGCTTTTAAAGCAAATGCTTTAATACAAGCTAAAAACTTATCGCCTAAACAGGCAATGAAAAAATACATAAAATTAGTAGAGAAAGAAATTAGAATTAAAGAATAACTATACTACAACCTCTTTATTAAAAAATTCTTTTTCTAACAATGTAAAATATATTGTTGCCGCTATAGTTATTAAAAAATAGCTCAACATAACACTTGTTGCCCCCTTAAAATATACTTGCATTCCAAACCAACCATTTTGTATTATTAAATAGGCTACACCCAGCATACACCTAATTACCTCAATAGTTAATGCATATTTTTTTCTATCCATTAGGGTAGTATACCCATAAATACCAACAAAAATAAAACTTCCATAAAGCAAAGCTGCTGTAAAACCTATGCTTTCAAAATTATAAAACAAAAAAAGCATTAGTCCTAAAGTAGCAAACATTTGAAAAATAACATACCCCTTAAATAACTTAGAAGCTTCTGTTGCATAACGATCAAAAGTATAAACATCTTCTATAATATCAATAGGATACTTGTGTTTAACATCATTTGGTCTCCAACCTGTTGGCATAAACCAAATTTTAATTTTATCCCACACATTTTTTGTATGCCAAGCATCTTTAGCTAAACGCAAAAAATGCTGAAAATTTATATGTAAAGGGTTCCATGTCGCAGCAGGTTTTAAAACTCCGTATTGAGGCGGAACTTCATCTAACTCTTCTTGAAATGTACCAAAAAGACGATCCCAGAAACTAAAAATTTGACCTAAATTTTTATCTATATACTCTGAATTAATTGCATGGTGTACTCTGTGCTGAGAAGGCGTTACAATAACATACTCTAACCAACCCAACTTACCTATATGCCTTGTGTGATACCAAAACTGAGCAAACAAATGCAATGGCGCTAAAACAGCAATTACTTGCTCTGGGACACCCAAAATAGCTGCTGGAAGCAATAATAAAGGCACATAACCAACTAAATTAGAAATTGATTGACGTAATGCACAAGACAAGTTAAACTCTTCACTACTATGATGAATTACGTGTTGATTCCAAAAAATATTAATTTTATGACTCAGCCTATGATTCCAATAACCAGCAAAATCAATAAATAAAAAGCCAATGAGCCAAACACCCCAAGAGTTACCAATATTAAATAGTGCTAAGTGTTTAACTAAAAAAGGATAAGACACAATTAATAGTCCTATCCCTAGAGAATCTTTTATAATATTTGTAAACCCAGAACTTATACTAGAAACAGTATCCAATACTGTATACATTTGTTTTTTAACAAAATATCCGTAACCTATTTCTAGAGCCATTAAAAGCATAAAAAACGGAATAGCGTACAAAAGAGCAGTGGTATAGCTAATCATAAATGTCTGGTTTACTCAAATTTACTAAAAAAAACCAAACGATTTACATTACACTTTTAACAAAAAAAGCTACTCTAAAACAGAGTAGCTCTTTGCATATTTATCAAAATAACAAGCTTATTTTAAACCTTTTAAACTCTTTTCTAAAGTTTCTATTTTAGCTTCTGCGTCTGCTTGTTTCTTACGCTCTACATCTATAACCTTGTCTGGAGCATTATTTACAAAACGCTCATTACTTAATTTTTTTTGTACAGAAATTAAAAAGCCTTTAGTGTATTTTAACTCCTCTTCTATTTTTTTAATCTCTGCCTCTATATCTATAGCGCCAACCATTGGAATAAAATATTCGTTAGATTTTACTCTAAAAGAAAGTGCGCCATCTACAGCAGCATCTGCATAGTTAATTGAAGATACATTTGTTAATTTAGCAATAACAACATCCCATTCTTTAGATACATTTTCTGCATTTAACACAGAAAGCTCTAAAGCTTCTTTCATTGGTATATTTTTATTTTTCCTAATTGTTCTAACTCCAGAAACAACCTCAGCAGCAAAATCAAAATTAGCAATAATAGTCTCATCTACTTTTTGTTGTTTTGGCCATTGCGCAACAACTAAAGCTTGCTCTGGTGTACGATCTTCTATATGCTGCCAAACTTCCTCTGTTAAGAAAGGCATAAACGGATGCAACAACTTTAAATTTTGCTCAAAAACTGTAATTAGAGCATTGTAGGTTGTTTTATCTATTGGCTTTTGGTATGCAGGTTTTACAATTTCTAACAACCAAGAGCTATAATCGTCCCAAACTAGTTTATAAATTGCCATTAAAGCATCAGAAATACGATACTTACTAAAATGGTCTTCAATCTCTAACAACGTTTTATTAAACTTAGCGTTGTACCACTCTAATCCTATTTTAGACGCTTCTGGCTGTGGAATATCTGCTACTTCCCAACCTTTTATCAATCTAAAGCCATTCCAAATTTTATTAGCAAAGTTCTTTCCTTGCTGACAAAGAGACTCATCAAACATTAGATCATTACCTGCAGCAGCACTTAACAACAGCCCTACTCTAACGCCATCGGCACCATACTCTTCAATTAACTTTAAAGCATCTGGAGAATTACCTAGAGATTTAGACATTTTTCGTCTTTGTTTATCTCTAACCAGACCAGTTAAGTAAACATTTTCAAATGGTTTTTGATCTTTATACTCATACCCAGCAACTATCATACGGGCAACCCAAAAGAATAAAATATCTGGACCTGTAACTAAATCGTTTGTTGGATAATAATATTTAATTTCTTCATTTTCTGGCTCTAATATTCCATTAAAAACACTCATTGGCCATAGCCAAGAAGAAAACCAAGTATCTAGTGCATCTTCATCCTGACGAAGATCTTCAACTTTTAATGCTGCATTACCAGATTTTTCTTGGGCTAATTTTAACGCATCTTCTTTATTTTCTGCTACAACAAAATCATCTGCACCATCACCAAAATAATAAGCAGGTATTTGCTGTCCCCACCATAATTGACGAGAAATATTCCAATCGCGAATATTCTCCATCCAGTGACGATATGTGTTTTCAAACTTTTTAGGAAATAATTTAACCTCTGCATCATCACCAAGAACAGCTTCTATAGCTGGCTTAGCCAATTCTTCCATTTTTAAAAACCATTGGTCAGACAACCTTGGCTCTATAACAGCCTTTGTACGCTCTGATGTACCCACTTTGTTTAAATGCTGTTCAGTTTTTATTAAAAAGCCTTTTTCTTCTAACTCTTTAGAAATTTCTTTACGAACAACAAATCTATCTTTTCCCTCATAATGTAGACCAAAACTATTTAAAGTAGCATCTGCATTAAAAATATCTACTACCTCTAAGTTATGCTTATCTCCTAAATTTTTATCGTTTACATCATGTGCTGGCGTAACTTTTAAGCATCCAGTACCAAACTCAAGATCTACATACTCATCTTCTATAATAGGTATAACCCTATTTACAATTGGCACTATTGCTTTTTTGCCTTTTAAATGAGTAAAACGCTCGTCATTAGGATTTATACAAATTGCTGTATCTCCAAAAATAGTTTCTGGACGAGTAGTTGCAATTGTTAACGTGTCTTCAGATCCTTCAATTTTATAATTGATGTAATATAGATTTCCTTGTTTTTCTTCGTGAATTACCTCCTCATCAGACAATGTAGTTTGTGCCTCCGGATCCCAGTTTACCATACGGTAGCCCCGATATATTTTTCCTTTGTTATATAAATCAACAAAAACTTTAATTACAGATGCTGACATATGATCGTCCATAGTAAAAGAAGTACGGTCCCAGTCACAAGAACACCCTAATTTTTTAAGTTGATCTAAAATAACTCCTCCATACTCATCTGTCCAATCCCAAGCGTGTTTTAAAAACTCTTCTCTGCTTAGGTCTGCCTTATTAATTCCTTGTTCTTTTAATTTTGCTACAACCTTAGCTTCTGTTGCTATTGAGGCGTGATCTGTACCAGGAACCCAACAAGCATTTTTACCTTGCAAACGCGCTCTACGTATTAACACATCTTGTATAGTGTTGTTTAACATATGCCCCATATGTAAAACTCCTGTAACATTTGGCGGCGGTATTACAATGGTATATGGCTCTCTTTCATCTGGAGTAGAATGAAAATAATTATGTTTTAACCAATAGTCATACCACTGGTTTTCAGATTTTTGAGAATCGTATTTTGATGCAAGTTCCATTCTTTGGTATAGTTTTTGTATTACTCTATGTGTGAGTATTTAATTTTAACAATAAAGCCTGCAAATTTAAAGAAAAATTAAGGATTTTTACTGTGTTTAAATACGAAACAAAAATAAGTAACGTTATTACATAACAAAAGAATTTTTAAAGGTTAAATTGTAAATAGTATATTTGATCTTAATTAAAACCCAAAATGATGAAAAAGATAGTATTAGTATTATTTGTTGGCCTACTAGCATTTAACCTAAGTGCACAAGACAAAAAGGCTAAAATTGAATTTAAAACTGAAACTGTAGACTACGGAAAAGTTGAACGTGGTGGTAATGGTGTAAGAGTTTTTGAATTTACAAATACTGGAGATGCACCTTTAATTATCAGCAAAGTAAACTCTAGCTGTGGATGTACTATTCCTAAAAAACCAAAAGAGCCTATTATGCCTGGAAAAACTGGTGTAATTGAAGTTAAATATGACACTAAAAGACCTGCTGGTCCTATTAGAAAAGCAATCACTGTTATTTCTAATGCAGAAACGCCAACTAAGGTTTTAAAAATAAAAGGTGAACTTGTAGAAGCTAAATCTGTAGCACAATAATTACTACAAACCACAAAAAATAAAAAGCACCCTAAAAGGGTGCTTTTTTTATTTAAATAAGTTTTTAATACGTAAATTAAAGAGTAGCCTTTCTCCCCTACGCTCTATTAAAACTACTACTTTTTTACCTGGAATATCGTCTACCATATGCGTAAGCTCTTGCAACTTATACTTATGTGCTTCTTTTTTATTTACCTCTAAAATAACGTCGCCAACTTTTAAACCAGCATCTTTTGCAGGACTGCCCTCTCTAAGGTCAGACACAACTATTTGGGGCACTAAACTTATAACCACTTCATTATCATAACTAACAGTTACTTTAGACGCAGAACCATTTTTACTTACTCCTCCAAAACCTTTTTGCTGCTTTAGCTTACTTTGTTTAATATAACGCATCCCTCCGTGTTGTAAAGCCATACCACTAGTTCTAAACCAAAAAGGCTTTTTATAGTTAGAATTTTTTTTGAAAGAAACCTGTTTATTAGGATAATCAACAACCCAATTAAACCTTTTTAAAACCTCACCGCCTACACTACCATTACGTTCTCCTTTTTGAGCTAAATACCTTATAGAGGTACTATCTGGAAAAGCAGTTTTTGTATCTTTAATAACATAACTTCCCAATTTAAGATAATCAATCTTAGTTCTTTTCCCATAAATATCACCACTTAATCCTTTTCCTAAAAAGTCTTCAAAATACTTATGTTGCACAGCAATACCTTTTACTTTATTTTCAAAAAGCCAAACAGCATCACTACTACCCGTGTCTATTAACAATTTTACAGGTACAGTATTTTGTTTTAATAACGCAGCCGCTTGTATATAGGCTTTTTTACGCTCTAAACTTAGCGGTAAATATTCTATTTTTTTATTTTTAGATTGCTTGTAAGTATTAGGGTTGTAAACTTTAATAAAGGTATTTGTGTAATTAATCTCTACAATATGATTTTTAAAAAAATCATACCCTAAAATACCGTGTATAGGAACACCTAATTTTGGAGAAAAATTTAAATCTTTTTCCAAAACAATATACACTAATTGATTAGTGTTTTTAAACGAATTTAGCTCTAATAAGTTTCCTTTAGATTTTAGAGCTTTTATTGGCTCACCTCCACCAAGACCTTTAATAGTAATTTCTGATACGTTTTTAATATCTACTGAATCTTGATTAGAAAAATTAAAAAGTATAGGTTTACTTACACCAGTGTCTAATATAAAAGTAAATTGAGCACCATTAATCTTTGCTGGTAAAACAATGAGGTTGTTAATTAATTTAAACTTAATTTTTTCATACTTTTTACCTTCTGGTAACTCAAAATTTTGAGCTCCTGATAAAAAAGGAAAAAGCAGACAAAAAATAAAGATCCTGTGCATCATAATTACTGATTTTCAGCTCATACCCACTCAAAATACAAAAAAAAATGTTAAACCCCTTATTTTCAATCTTAAAATAGATGAAAAATAAGTATTTGGTTGTTGTTTTCTATGCTTGTATTTCTCATTTTTGCCTAAAATATTTTTTATGCCATCAATTTCAACAAAAGGGCTAGCAATGCCAGAATCACCAATTCGTAAATTGGTACCTTATGCAGAAGATGCAAAGAAAAGAGGAGTAAATGTTATTCATTTAAATATTGGTCAGCCAGATATTAAAACTCCACAAGTAGCTTTAGATGCAGTAAAAAATAACACACTAGATGTTATTGCATACAGCAGAACTGAAGGATCTGAAACATACAGAGAAAAAATAGCTGCTTATTATAAAAAACAAAATATAAATGTTACAGCACAAGAAATAATTGTAACAACCGGTGGATCTGAGGCTTTAGCTTTTGTAATGGGTAGTATTGCAGATGCAGATGATGAAATTATTATTCCAGAACCATTTTATGCAAATTACAACGGCTTTGCTACTGCAGCTGGTGTAAATGTGGTTCCTGTTGTATCTAAAATAGAAGATAATTTTGCACTACCTGCAATAGAGGAGTTTGAAAAATTAATTACTCCAAAAACAAAAGCAATATTAATTTGCAACCCAGGTAACCCTACAGGATACTTATATAGTAAAGAAGAAATTAAAAAATTAGCTGCAATTGTAAAAAAACACAATCTGTTTTTAATTGCAGATGAAGTATACAGAGAGTTTACCTACGACGGTAAGGAGCACTACTCTATTTTACAAGAAGAAGGCTTAGAAGAAAATGCTATAATTGTAGATTCTGTTTCTAAAAGGTATAGTATGTGCGGTGCACGTATTGGTTGCTTAGTATCTAAAAATAAAGAGCTTATAAAAACAGCTCTTAAATTTGCACAAGCAAGATTATCACCTCCTACATATGCACAAATTGCTAGTGAAGCTGCTTTAGACACACCTAATAGCTATTTTACAGATGTTATTGAAGAATATGTAGAACGTAGAAACATACTAATAACAGAATTAGAGCAAGTAAATGGTGTACGTGTTGCAAAACCACAAGGCGCATTTTATTGTATAGCAGAATTACCTGTTAAAGATGCTGATAAGTTTGCACAATGGCTACTAGAAGACTTTAATGTTGACAACGAAACTGTTATGGTTGCACCTGCTGCTGGTTTTTATGCTACTAAAGGTCTTGGAAAAAATCAAATTAGAATAGCATACGTTTTAGACAAAGAACGATTAAAAAGAGCTGTTAAAATTATTAAACAGGCTTTAGCTGTATACCAAGATTAATGATTATTAAAGAAAACATATCATTAAAGGAATACAACACTTTTGGTATTGATGCAAAAGCATCTTACTTCTGTACAGTAACATCTATAGCAGAACTACAAGAAGCAGTAGCATTAACCAATTACCCTAACAAGTTTATTATTAGTGGTGGTAGCAATATGCTTATCACCACTAATATAAATGCACTAGTAATACACATAGCAATTAAAGGTATAGAGGTTAGCAAGGAAGATAGCAACAATGTGTGGCTAAATGTTATGGCTGGTGAAAATTGGCATAATCTTGTACTTTGGTCTTTAGACCGTAATTATGGCGGACTAGAAAATATGTCTTTAATTCCGGGTAATACTGGCACTGCTCCAATACAAAACATTGGCGCTTATGGTGTAGAGTTAAAAGATAATTTTGTAAGCTGTGAAGCTCTACATATTAAAAGTGGAGAAATACATAGTTTTACTAAAGAAGAATGCAAATTTGGCTACAGAGATTCTTTTTTTAAAAACGATGGTAAAGGAAAATACATTATTACATCTGTAGTTTTAAAACTGACTAAAAAAGATCATAATTTAAAAATATCTTATGGTGCTATTGAAGCAGAATTATTAAAAAATAATATAAACCAACCTACTATTAAAGATGTTTCTAATGCAGTTATAGCTATTAGACAAAGTAAACTACCTAACCCGGCAGAACTTGGTAATAGCGGCAGCTTTTTTAAGAACCCAATAGTAGACAAATTAATTTTTGATAACTTTAGCCAAAATAATCCTGAAGCTCCATTTTACGCCTTGCCAGACAATACGTACAAAATACCAGCTGGCTGGCTCATAGAACAATGTGGATTTAAAGGAAAAAGATTTGGTGATGCTGGCGTTCATAAAAATCAAGCTTTGGTTTTAGTAAACTATGGCAACGCAACAGGAAATGACATTCTTGAGCTATCTAAAAAAATACAAAACACTGTACTAAAGAGATTTAACATTAGTATTGAAGCAGAAGTTAATATCATAAAATAACCCCTGAAACCATAAAGGAACAGGGGTTATACCAAACCAAACTAACCAAAAATAAGTGGCAGTAACCAGCTGCCTACTTAAGTTGTAAATATTTTAATTATCGCAATCATTTTTGTAATCTTGCGTTGAACTATATACGTTAACAAATGTATATTTGGATGACGCAGTGTAAAAAAAATTTACAGAAATAGCGTAACACAACTAGAATGAGTACACTACTTGAAAAACATATTGTAGAATTACTACAAGACAGGGATGAAAAAGCAATATCTTTATTGTACGACCATTATGGTGATACTTTATTTGGTGTAGCTAACAAAGTTGTTAGAGACGAAGATTTAGCACAAGATGTGCTACAAGAAAGTTTTGTGAAGATCTGGAAAAAAGCAGACTCTTATGATTCTTCTAAAGCAAAACTATTTACTTGGTTATTTAGAATTACACGTAACACAGCTATAGATAAACTTAGAAGTGTAAACACAAAATCAGATAAGGAAATCCAAATAGACGTTTCAGACGTATATAATTTAGGAACAGAGAGCACTAAGCCAGAATTAATGGATGTTAAGGATAACTTACACAAGTTAGAACCTAAATATAAAATTGTACTGGAAGCCTTATTTTTTGAGGGAATGACCCAACAAGAGGCTAGTGAAGAATTAGATATCCCTTTAGGAACTATTAAGTCTAGATTAAAAATAGGTCTTAGAGAATTAAAGAAAATATACGGTTCTACCGCATTAACAATACTTATATCATTTTTGTTATGACAGATAAAATAAAAAAATTCTTAGAATCAGACCTTCTAGAAAAGTATCTTTTAGATACCACTACTACAGAAGAAACACTTAAGGTAGAACGCTACATAGCAATACACCCAGAGGTAAGCAAAACGTATAATGAATTGCAAGAGAATTTAGAAATTTTTGCAAAACTGCATGCTATTGACACTCCTGATGGTTTAAAAAATAAAATTTTAGAAAGAGTAAAAGCAGAGAAAAAATCGAACAAAAAATTCTATAGATATATAGGTATTGCATGTTCTTTAGCTTTTCTTTTTGCTGCTGCATCATTTTTCTTCTGGAATCAAAATAAATCATTACAAGAAGAAAACACTATTGTTAACAATAAAATGAAGACTATTGAAGACAATATGAAACAGCAATTAGAGGATGTTAGAAACCAATTTATTGTTCTTAACAACCCTAAAACAAAAAGATACAATGTAAAAGGAAACACAAAAGCAAAAGAATTAAAAGCAGTTGCTTATATAAATCCTGTTAAAAAACTATCATATATAAACGTTAAAAACATACCTAATTTACCAGAAGATCAATGTTTACAAATGTGGGCAGAAGTAGATGGCAAAATGATAAACATTGGTGTTATTAAAGACATTAGTGATAAAGATAAATTACTGGCATTACCTTACGGAGAAAATGCTATGGGTTACATTACAATAGAACCTAAAGGTGGTAACAAAACACCTACAGTAGAAAATATTGTAGCCAATATATCATACGCAAACTAACGTTAAAGTGTATACATATAAAAGCTATAATTAGTATCTTTGCTTAAAATTTAATTATGAAACTAGTTTTAATAACCATAGGCCTTCTAAGTCTTGGTTTTGCAGGAATAGCAATTAAAATTTGGGCAAAGAAAGATGGCAAATTTGCAGGGACGTGTGCTAGCCAAAGTCCATTTTTAAATAAAGACGGACAAGCTTGCGGTATGTGCGGCAAACTACCTGCGGAGCAAGATTGCAAAATGGAGGCATCAACAGAAATACAATAGGCAAATGAAAATTTGCCTTTTTTTATGAAATTATCTGAAGAAGAACTTATCTCTAACCTAACCAAAGCTAAAGCAGGTAACCAAATTGCTTTTAGCAACCTTTTGGACACTTTCTGGAACGATGTTTATGGCTTTTTATTAGTTAGAACAGAGAACGAGAATGATGCTGAAGACCTTACCATACAAACGTTTTCTAAAGCTTTTGATAAAATAAACACTTACGATGATAGCTATAAGTTTAAAACTTGGCTAATTACAATTGGTAAAAATTTACACGTAGATTTATTTAGAAAAAGAAAACGTAGCGTATTAGAAAATATGAATTATGGCAATGATGATGTTATAAAAGTATTAGACGACGCACCCACTATTGAAGATCAATTAATAATAGATCAAAATTTAGCAAATTTACTGCAAGACATAAAAAAGCTAAAACCAGCATATCAAAAAATTATAAACCTACGCTACTTTAACGAACTTAGTTACGCAGATATAGCCACAGAGCTAAACGAACCTATAAACAGTGTTAAAGTAAAACTACTAAGAGCAAAAAAACTACTTGCACAAATTATAAAAGCTAAACGTAAATCTTGACCACTACTCTATTATAAGTAACGCTATTTTGTTCGTATATTTGTACAAAATATTTTTATGAGTATTAACACTGTAGATAACGTAAAACCGCCTAAGGGAAAACCAAAATGGTTACGAGTAAAACTACCTACTGGTAAAAAGTACACACAATTAAGAGGCTTAGTAGATAAGTATAGCCTTAATACTATTTGTACTTCTGGTAGTTGCCCTAATATGGGAGAATGTTGGGGAGAAGGCACAGCTAC
Organism: Cellulophaga sp. RHA19; assembly: GCF_002813425.1. Classification (NCBI taxonomy): domain Bacteria; kingdom Pseudomonadati; phylum Bacteroidota; class Flavobacteriia; order Flavobacteriales; family Flavobacteriaceae; genus Cellulophaga; species Cellulophaga sp. RHA19. The sequence continues at coordinate 1,765,320 of NZ_PHUL01000001.1, read as the reverse complement.
ATTTATGATTCTTGGTAACGTATGTACAAGATCATGTGGTTTTTGCGGTGTAAAAACAGGCAGACCAGAAGATGTAGATTGGGAAGAACCAGAAAAAGTAGCTCGTTCTATTAAAATAATGAGCATTAAACATGCTGTTATTACATCTGTAGACAGAGACGATTTAAAAGATATGGGTTCTATTATATGGGCAGAAACTGTTAAGGCCATAAGAAGAATGAACCCTGAAACTACCTTAGAAACTCTTATTCCAGATTTTCAAGGAATAAACACTCATTTAGATCGTATTATTGAAGTGGCTCCAGAAGTAGTTTCTCATAATATGGAAACAGTAAAAAGACTAACAAGAGAAGTGCGTATACAAGCTAAATATGAAAGAAGTTTAGATGTATTACGATACTTAAAAGATAACGGCGCCAGAAGAACTAAATCTGGTATTATGCTTGGTCTTGGTGAAAAAGAAGAAGAAGTTATACAAACTTTAAGAGACCTTAGAGATGCAAATGTAGATGTTGTAACTATTGGTCAATATTTACAACCTTCTAAAAAACACCTACCTGTTAAGGAGTTTATTTTACCAGAACAGTTTAAAAAGTATGAAGAATTAGGATTAGAAATGGGCTTTAGACACGTAGAAAGTGGCGCCTTAGTTAGATCTTCATACAAAGCACACAAACATATTAACTAACTTTAGCTTACCTATAATTTGCTAAAGACTGCTTTTAACTAAGCATTATTTTTTCGTATTTAAAATGAAAAAAATAAACATTGGTATTAACGGCTTCGGCAGAATTGGTCGTACGTTATTTAGGTTACTAAACCAACACCCAAATTTAAACGTAGTAGCTATAAATGATTTGGCAGATGCTAAAACATTAGCTCACCTATTAAAGTATGATAGTGTACACGGTATTTTTAATGAGAATATTTCTAATACAGAAAGTACTATCACTGTAAATGATGAAGTAATTAACCTTACAAATGCTACTACTCCAAAAGATATTCCTTGGCACGCTAGTAATGTTGACTTGGTTATAGAATCGTCAGGTAAATTTAAAACGCAAGAAGATTTAAATTATCATTTACAAAACGGAGCTAAAAAAGTTATATTATCTGTTCCACCAGTAGACAACGCTATTAAAATGATTGTTTACGGTATAAATCACACAGATATAACTGCAGAAGATCATATTATTTCCAATGCATCATGTACCACAAATAATGCTGCTCCTATGGTAAAGGTTATTAATGATTTATGCGGTATAGAGCAAGCGTATATTACAACTATACACTCTTATACCACAGACCAGAGTCTGCATGACCAACCACACAGAGATTTACGTAGAGCAAGAGCAGCAGGGCAATCTATTATTCCTACAACAACTGGTGCAGCAAGAGCATTAACCAAAATATTTCCAGATTTAGCAGATGTTATTGGAGGTTGCGGTATACGCGTACCTGTACCAAACGGTTCTTTAACAGATATTACTTTTAACGTAAAAAAAGAAACATCTATAACAGAAATAAATAATGCTTTTAAGTACCAAGCAGCCAATGACTTAAAAGAAATTATGCATTACACCGAAGATCCTATTGTTTCTATTGATGTAAACAATAGTTTTTATTCTTGTACGTTTGATTCTCAGATGACTTCAGTAATTGGAAAAATGGTGAAAGTTATTGGTTGGTATGATAATGAGTCTGGATACAGCAGTAGAATTATTGACCTTATAAATTTGTTGGTTCAAAAAAAATATATTTGAAAAAAGTAAAACATAATCTAATTTTTAAAACAGTACTTGCTGCTATTTTTAGTTGCTTACTGTTTTCTTGTGCAGTTGCTCAAGAATCCCCAACTGCACTTAAAGATTTAGATTACTACTTTGCTCTTGCACGAAAATACAAGAACCAGAACAACACAAAACCTGCCTTAGAAGCAATACAAAAAGCTACCGAATACGCAGAAAAAAATGAAGATGAAAAAGGTCAGATAGATTGTTTTCATCAATATGCATTTTTATATTTAAAACTTAACAATGTTCCTAGATCTAAATTTTATTGGGAACGCACCAAAGTATTATTAAAAGGTATTACATATCCTTATGGGTCTAGTGAAAGCAAATACCTTGAGGCAATTTATTTATACTTAGATAAAAATAATTTTCAGGCTGAAGAAAAATTAGTAGAAGCAAAACAACTAAGTAACGATCGTAATTTACTTAACCGCATAGTATTAACTCAGGCCAACATCAATTTTCAAAAAACAAATTTTTTAAAAGCATCTAGGTTTTATAATGCATTAGTTGTAAACTCAGACATTTACGAAAAAGATTATTTTACCACTCAAGGCTACTTGGGCCTTGCTAATATTAATTCTTTAGATAATCCTGAAGATTGTATTAAGTTTTGCTTAGAAGGCTTACCTATTGCAAAAGCAAATGGCTTTGTAAATGAATTATTAGAATTTAATACACTAATAGCTAAGGCATATGAAGACATTGAAGACTACAACTCTTCTCTTCTTTTTAATAAGAATTTAATTCATATTAAAGACTCTATCTACAGTATCACCAATGCTAAAGCCAAAGAAAGAACTGCAAATGATATACATATAGAAGGGTTAGAGGAAGACGTAAAAACTCTACTTGAAAAAAACATAGAGCAAGAGGCATCTATAAACAGGTCTGAAAGCACCAATATTGTAGCCTTTGCTATTTTGGCTATTATTTCTCTTTTAGCTATTTCTTTATATAGAAATAATCAAATAAAAATAAAAACAAATAAAATACTACACCAAACCAATAAAGAATTAGAAATTGCTAAGGATGATGCTGTAAAAGCTATGGAAGCCAAAACCAATTTCTTATCTACAGTAAGCCATGAACTACGCACACCTTTATATGCTGTTACTGGTTTAACTAATTTATTGCTTGAGGAAAACCCAACAGAAAGCCAAAAGGATCATTTAAAATCTTTAAAATTTTCTGGAGACTACCTTTTAAACTTTATAAATGACATACTACAGGTAAATAAAATTGATGCTCAAAAATTAGAGACGTTACAGATAGAGTTTAGCCTAAGAAAAACAATTAAAGACGTAATAGACTCTCTACAGCAAAGTGCAAAATCTAACAATACTAAACTTAGTTTAAATATTGATAAAAAAATATCAAGAGCACATTTAGGAGACCCTATAAAAATATCTCAAATACTTATAAACCTTATAGGTAACGCCATTAAATTTACTAAAAACGGAGAAGTATCTGTTACTATTAATGAAATTAAAAAGATTGAAGACCTTTGTACAATTTCTTTTGAAGTAAAAGACACAGGTATAGGAATATCTAATGAGTTACAAGAAAATATTTTTGATAGTTTTGAGCAAGGCTCTATACAAATAAATAGAGAATATGGTGGCACAGGACTTGGTTTAACCATTGTAAAAAACCTACTAAAACTTTTTGGAAGTACTATTCACTTAGAAAGTACAAAAGGAGTTGGATCTATTTTTAGCTTTGATATAGACCTAATTTGCAAAGACAAAAACACAGAAAATCCAGAAGAAGAATATATTCCGCAAGAATTTATTTTTGAAGGCTTAAAATTACTTATTGTTGAAGACAACAAAATAAATCAAGTAATTACAAAAAAAATGCTTTCTAAAAAAGGAATGGTTAGTGATATAGCTAATAACGGCACAGAAGCAATAGAGCTTGCACAGAACAACACTTACGATGCTATTTTAATGGATATTCATATGCCAGGCATTAGCGGTGTAGAAGCTACTATAGAAATTAGAAAATTTGATTCTGAAATACCTATTATTGCACTTACTGCAATATCTTTAGATGATAGTGTAGAAAATTTTTATGCTGCAGGCTGTGATGATATTGTTACCAAACCTTTTAAACCTGACTATTTCTACCAAAAAATTGGTGAGAATATTTTTAACAAAAAAATTACTTAATTAAGTCATTAATAGAAGACAGTAATTTATCTTTTCCTTTATCTAAAATTTTGTGCTGTACTTCTATGTAACACAAGTTTTTTAATTTTCCTTTTAATCGTACAAAGTCTTTTTCTGTAGTTAATACAAATTCTTTACTAGTAAAAGTTTCTATTTCTGCCGCTGTAAAAAAATGATGATCACTATATGCCAGATGTTCAAAATCTACACCTTGAGTATTTAAAAAATCTACTAAAGGCTTGGGATTTGCAATACCCGTTACCAAGGTTATTTTTTTTCCTTTAAAGCTAGTTAAAGTTAAACCCTCTGCAAACCCCTTTAGTTCTTGCGCATAACTTAAACTTGCAAACAATAATTGCTGGTTTTTTTTAAGTTTTAGCTTACCCTTTATTTTTAAACACTCTTCATTATTAATTGTAGCCGGACATTTTGTTACTATAATAACATTTGCTCTTTTAGCTTCATTTTTTGCATCACGCAAGTTTCCTGTTGGCAAATACCAATCATCAACATACAAATTACCATAAGCAGTAAGTAAAATAGCAAAGGTTGGCTTTACCTTTCTATGCTGATAAGCATCATCCAATAAAATAACATCTGGTTTAATTTTTTGTTCTAAAGTCTCAATTCCGTTTCTACGATCACCATCTACAACCATTGTTATAGCTGGGTATTTCTTATAAATTTGATAAGGCTCATCTCCTAATTCCTCTACTGTAGTTGCACTTTTAGCTATTAGCAACCCCTTTGATTTACGACCATACCCTCTACTTAAAACTGCTAGCTTATAATGTTGTTGTAGGTTTAATATTAAAAGCTCTATCATTGGCGTTTTACCTGTACCACCAGCACTTAAATTACCAACACATACTGTTGTTGTCTTATAAGATTTTGAAGAAAAAACACCTATATTAAACAAATAGTTACGCAGATACACCACTAAAGCGTAAAGTAAAGAAAAAGGGAATGCTATTTTTCTGAGTAGTTGCATAAGAACGAAAGTAAATATTTTATCTTTGAAAACCATTAAAGCAATCAAAAATGACTGTAAAAGAAATTACAAACATTATTGAAGATTTTGCGCCGCTAAATTACGCAGAAGATTTTGATAATGTAGGCCTACTAATTGGTAATGCTACCACAAAAGTTACTGGGGTACTAGTTACTCTAGACACTTTAGAAAATGTTGTAGATGAAGCTATTGCCCAAAACTGTAACTTAATTGTAAGTTTTCATCCTATTATTTTTTCTGGCCTAAAGAAAATTACGGGTGCAAACTATGTAGAGCGTGTAGTTTTAAAGGCTATTAAAAATGATATTGCGATTTACAGTATGCACACCGCCTTAGACAATAGTAACAAAGGTGTAAATGCTAAAATTTGTGAAGTTTTAGGACTTACAAACACTAAAATTTTAATTCCGCAAAAAGGCACCATAAAAAAATTAACAACTTATGTTCCTAAAAAAGAAGCTGCAGAATTAAAAGAAGTTTTATTTGCTGCTGGCGCAGGTAATATAGGTAATTATAGCAATTGTAGTTTTACAACAATAGGCACATGTAGTTTTAAACCTAATGAAAAAGCCAACCCAACAATAGGCGAAATTGGAAAAACACAAACCGAAGAAGAAGTACAAATAAATGTAACTTTTGAAAAAGCTAAAGAGAAGAAAATTTTACAAGCTCTTTTTAAAAATCATTCTTACGAGGAGGTTGCTTACGAAATAACAACCTTAGAAAACACCAATCAAAATATTGGTATGGGAATGGTAGGTGAGCTAGAAAATCCCGTAAATGAGACCAAATTTCTTCAAGATTTAAAGATAAAGATGAATGCCGACTGTGTTAGGCACTCTAATTTGCTAAATAAAAAAATAAAAAAAGTAGCTGTACTAGGCGGGAGTGGCTCTTTTGCAATAGCTGCCGCAAAGGCTGTAAACGCTGATGTTTTTATTACAGCAGACTTAAAATATCATCAATTTTACGAGGCAGAAAACAAAATATTACTGGCAGATATAGGACACTTTGAAACAGAGCAGTTTACAAAAAATCTTTTAGTAGAGATACTTACAAAAAAAATTCCTAATTTTGCAGTCTCTTTATCGGAGAGTATTACAAATCCTATCAAGTATTTTTAAAAATATGGCAAAAAAGAAAGAAGCAACGGTAGAAGAAAAATTAAGAGCATTATATGACTTGCAATTAATTGATTCTAGAGTCGATGAGATAAGAAACGTTAGGGGTGAACTCCCGTTGGAAGTTGAAGATTTAGAAGATGAAGTTTTAGGACTTAAAACTAGATTGGATAAATTAAAAACTGATGTGGAAACCGTTAATTTTGAAATAACAGCTAAGAAAAATTTAATTGAGGAAGCTAAAGGCCTAATTAAAAAATACGCTGAACAACAAAAGAACGTAAGAAACAGTCGTGAATTTAACTCTTTATCTAAAGAAGTTGAGTTTCAAGAATTAGAAATTCAATTGGCTGAAAAAAACATCAAAGAATTTAAAGCGCAAATAGAGCAGAAAAAACAAGTTATTTCTGATACTAAAGAGCGTTTATCTGCTAAAGAATCTCACTTAAAGCACAAGAAAAGTGAATTAAGCGAAATTTTAGCTGAAACTGAAAAAGAAGAAAAAGCATTACTAAAAAAATCTGAAGACTTCCAAAGTCAAATTGAAGAGCGTTTAGTAAAAGCTTACACTAGAATTAGAACCAATGTAAAAAATGGTTTAGCAGTTGTAGCTATTGAAAGAGGTGCATCTGGAGGCTCTTTCTTTACAATACCACCACAGGTACAAGTAGAAATTGCTGCTCGTAAAAAAATTATTACAGATGAGCACAGTGGTAGAATATTAGTAGACCCTGTTTTAGCTGAAGAAGAAAGTGAAAGAATGCAAAAAATGTTTTCTAAATTATAGAAACATATTTTATATTGAATAAAAAAAAGACCGCTAAATTAGCGGTCTTTTTTTATTTAAGTAATTCTATTATTTTGTTAGTAACCTCGTCACTATCCCACTTTTCTTTTATATTAGGTAGCTGCATTACTTTTTTCATTATTGCTTCTTGCTCATCTCCTAATGCTAATGCCTCTGCATAAGGCCTATTACTAAACGTTACCCTAGAGTACACCGGCAACCATTTTTCTGGGTATTCTGTTGCAAATTTTTTCTCTATCTTTTTTTGTAGTAAAAACATTGGATCTGCTGTTTTACTACTCATTTCTACAAAATTCCTATAACTAAGTTCTGCTATAGCATCTGCATTTGGTTTACGCTCTTTTTGGTATTCATTAAAAGCCAAAGTCCAATTCTCTGGATACTTCTTAAGTAAATTTGTAAGCACAAAAATATCTTCAAAACCAGCATTCATACCTTGACCATAAAAAGGTACTATTGCATGTGCAGAATCGCCCACAAGCGCAGCCTTATCCCAATACGTCCAAGGAAAACATTTCATTGTAACCATTGCACTTGTCGGATTTTTAAAGAAATCTTCTATAAGGTTATCTAAATCTGGCATTACATTAGGGAAATGCGTAGAGAAGAACGTTCTAGCATCTTCTTTGGTCTTAATACTCTCAAAAGAAATATCACCCTCATACGGCATAAAAAGCGTACAGGTGAAGCTACCATCTAAGTTTGGCATAGCAATAAGCATAAACTTACCTCTTGGCCATATATGAAAAGAGTGTTTATCTAATTTATGTGTGCCATCTTCATTAGGTAAAATAGACAGTTCTTTATATCCTACCTTTATAAATTCCTGAGAATAATCAAACCTACTACGTCTTTGCATTTTATGACGTACTCTAGAAAAAGCGCCATCACAACCAAAAACACAGTCAAACTTATATTCTTCCCAGACACCTTTTTCAGATTCTCCTGTAAATATTTTTGCTTCAGGTAAATCTACATCCCAAACTTTTTCTGAAAAACGAAATTCAGTTCCTTCGGCTTCTGCCAAATCTATCATTTTTCTATTTAAAATTCCTCTAGATGTAGACCAAATTGCCTCTTCTTCTTTACCATATTTTTGGTAATATAAAGGCACACCATCTACGTGCATTGCTCTTTGGTAAAGTGGTATTGCTATTTCTTTTATTTCTTTTTCTAAACCTACTTGCTGCAATGCGTTCCAACCCCTATTGCTCATTGCTAGGTTTATAGACCTACCAGAAAACTCTACTGTGCGTATATCTGGTCGCCTGTCAAAAACAGTAACCTTGTGTCCTTCTTTTCTTAAGTAAATAGCTAATAAAGAGCCCACTAATCCGGAGCCAACTATGGCTATGTCTTTTGGAGATTTTGACATATTTTATTTGTGTAAAGAGGTGATAACGAACGTTAAAATTATACCAACAAGCATCTAAACATATTGTATAGCTCGTATATATAAAACATCCGCTTAATGCGTCTACATATAAAAAAGTCCTTCATAATTTTACTTTTATGAAGGACTTTTTCTTTTATAAACCTTATTCTAAGATTCCGTCTACAATTCCGTAGGCAACAGATTCTTCTGCGTTCATCCAGTAGTCTCTGTCAAAATCTTTCATTACTTTATTAAAGTCTTGACCACAATTTTCTGCTAAGATTCTTGCACTCAATTCTCTTGTTTTTATAATTTCTTTTGCTTGTATTTCTATATTAGAAGCCTGGCCTCCTGCCCCACCACTTGGTTGGTGAATCATTACCTGCGCGTGCGGCTGTATAAAACGTCTTCCTTTAGCACCAACAGATAATAATATAGAACCCATAGAAGCTGCTAAACCAGAACAAACTGTAGAAACAGGACTCTTAAGAGATTTAATAGTATCATAAATAGCAAAACCTGAAGTTACATAACCTCCTGGGCTATTTATAACGAACTGAATTTCTTCATTTCCTTGTAAATCTAAATATAACAAACGATCTATAACGTGCTTTGCTGAGTTATCATCTACCATACCCCATAAAAACACTTTTCTTTCATTCAACAATTTTTCATCAATTGCTTCTTGAACTTTACCTTTTTTTGAACTCATGCCTTATTTCTTATTTACATCAAAAATAATCAATTTATTTATAAAGTACACGCTAGGTTTCATCAATCTAAAAAACATACTATAAAACATAGTATCTTTGTTAAAAAACAATAAATATGATGCGTAAAATATTCACCTTTATACTAACTACAACACTTTTTATTTCTTGTAAAGAAGCTAAAAAAGAAGAGGTTTCTTCACCTAAAGAAACTGTAGCTACCAAGGAAAAAGAACTTACAGTTTTAGATTCTGTTGCTAATGCACACGGATATGAAAATTGGAAAAATATTTCTCAAATACAATTTACTTTTAATGTAGACCGTGGAGAAAACCATTTTGATAGAACTTGGAACTGGCGCACCAAAAGTAATGATGTATTAGCAATGTCTGCTACAGATACTATTGCTTACAACAGAGCCTCTATGGATTCTATTACCCAAAAAACTAATGCTGGCTTTATTAACGATAAATATTGGCTACTAGCCCCTTTTAATCTTGTTTGGGATAAAAGCAACATTACATTTACAACTACCAAAAATGAAGAAGCGCCAATTAGCAAAAAACCAATGCGTAAATTAACCATTGTATATGGTAATGCTGGCGGGTATACTCCTGGTGATGCTTATGATTTTTACTTTGAAGATGATTACCTAATTAAAGAATGGGTTTACAGAAAAGAAAATGCAGCAGAACCATCTATGAGTACTACTTGGGAAAACTACACTGAACAAAACGGATTAAAAATTGCCTTAGACCATAAGAATGCCGAAGGCAATTTTAAATTATATTTTACAGACGTAAAAAGCATTAGCAAGTAATTATTTGCTTTGCAAAATACCTTCTTTTAAAATTTGACCAAAACGGTACATATCTTCAAAAGAACAGTAAAATGGTGCAGGAGCTAAACGTATTACGTTTGGCTCTCTCCAATCTGTTATTACACCGTTTTTCATTAAGTAATTAAATAATTCTTTTCCTTGTCCATGTAACAACACAGACAGTTGTGTACCTCTTTCTTTAGGAGTTATAACCTCAAAAGTAGCTTCTTCTACTTCTTTATCTATTTCCTGTAATACAAACTCCAAATAACTTACTATTACATCTCTCTTTTTAATTAAAGCTGGCAAGCCTACCTCTGTAAACATTTCTAATGATGCTAAATAAGGTGCCATAGCTAATACTGGCGGGTTACTTACTTGCCAAGAATCTGCAGTGTGACTAGACTCAAACTCTGGTTTCATTAAAAAACGAGTTTCCTTTTTAGATCCCCACCAACCTTCTAATCTAGGAATAGTATCATCTGCTAAATGTTTTTCATTAACATACACTCCAGATGCGTTGCCAGGACCACTATTTATGTATTTATAACTACACCATGATGCAAAATCAGCATTCCATTCATTTAACTTAAGTTCTATATTACCAGCTGCATGTGCCAAGTCCCAACCTACAAAAGCACCAACATTATGACCCGCTTTTGTTATGGTTTTCATATCAAAAACCTGTCCGTTATAATAGTTAACACCTCCAATTAAAACAAGTGCAAGCTCATCTCCTACTTCATTAATCTTAGCAACCACATCTTCTGTTCTCCAAAAATGCTCACCTTCTCTTTTTTTGACCTCAACTATTGATTCCTTTGGGTTTAAACCGTGAAATTTAACCTGACTAGTTAGCATATACTGGTCTGATGGAAATGCCTTTTCTTCGCAGATAATTTTAAACCTCTTAGCGGTAGGCCTGTAAAAAGAAGCCATTAAAAAATGAAGATTTACCGTTAAGGTATTCATTACACAGACCTCTTTTATTTTTGCTCCTAATAATGTTGCCATAGGTGCCGCTAAACGCTCATGGTAATCCCACCAAGATTTTTCTGCATAAAAATGCCCTTCTACCCCCAACTGTGCCCAGTCTTTCATTACATCATTTACAAACTTCTGCGCTGTTTTTGGTTGTAAACCAAGAGAGTTTCCTGTAAAATAAATAGCATCTTTACCATTAATTTTAGGAAAGTAAAACTGATCTCTATATCCTTTTAAAGCATCATTAGCATCTAATTCTTTTGCAAACTCTAAGGTATTTTTAAACTGCATCTATTTAATTTTTATTCAAAAATAAGAAATCAAAATAACTATTTTTGCAAAAACTTTTTTATGCATTTTTTATCGTCTTTATTAGAAAACTACATTGCAAATAACTCTGAAAATGAACCTACAGTTTTAACGGAACTTACTAGGGAAACACATTTAAAAGTTATACAACCAAGAATGTTAACAGGTCATTTTCAAGGACGTGTATTAAGTATGTTATCTAAAATTATATCACCAGAAAATATTTTAGAAATAGGCACTTACACAGGATATTCTGCTATTTGTTTAGCCGAAGGTTTACGTAATAATGGTAAATTACACACTATAGATGTTAATGAAGAACTAAGCCACATACAACAGAAATACTTTGAAAAAAGTGGCTTTTCTGATAAGATTAATGCTCACGTTGGTGATGCCTTAGATATTATACCAACACTAGATGTTACTTTTGATTTGGTTTTTATTGATGCAGAAAAAAAGAGCTACCCTGCTTATTTTGAAGCTGCACTAGCAAAAACAAGACCTGGTGGTATAATTTTATCTGATAATGTTTTATGGTCTGGTAAAGTTGTAGAGCCTTTGAGTCCAAAAGATGTTACTACAAAAATCTTATTAGATTATAATAAAGCTTTAAAAGAAGACTCTAGAGTAGAAACTGTATTGCTACCTATTAGAGACGGACTTACGTTAAGTAGGGTTTTGTAACCTTTTTACTTAATTTATAAATTAAAATAGCAAAAACAATACCCACTAAAGCACCTGTAGCAATGTCTAAAGGATAATGCACACCTACATATATTCTGCTCGTACAAAATAACAATGGCCATATGTAAGCAAAGTATATCCATTTATACTCCGCTCTTAATACCAATACAACAATTGTTGTTAATGAAAATGATGATGATGCGTGCCCAGAGAAAAAACTATAACCTTTAGCTTTTACAACTACACGTATAAGGTCTCCTAAAGCGGTATCACTACTTGGCCTAACCCTTGCAACAAAATCTTTAGTTAAGTTGGTTAGTAACATTACAAACAAAAACACTGCTAGTACAGTAAAAAAATCTACCAATGCTTGCTTTCTTGGACGCTTGTAAAAAATTAGAATAAAAAAAAGTACATATAGAGGAATCCAATTATTAATATTGGTTACAAAAGACCAAAAATAATCATACTCTTCAATACCTAGATTATTCAAGTAAATAAAGAGATCTCTATCCCAATCTAATATTTTTTCCAACATAGATTACTTTCTCTTAATTACGCCAGCAATATCTTCTACATCTTCTTTTACCTTAGTAACACCATCTTTAATGTCTTTGGTAAAGCTAGTATCAATACCTTGCTTTTCTGCGCTTTTAGTAATCTCTTGTTTTATATCTTCGGTTGCATCTTTAAGTTGACGCATACCTTTACCAAGTCCCTTAGCAATGTCAGGAACCTTATCTGCTCCAAAGACCATCACTACAATAAACATAATGAAGAAAATTTCGCCTCCGCTAATAAATAAGATAAACGTTGAATACATACTACAAATATAAACAGAAGTTTTATTTGCACCATAAAAAAAGCCCCACATCTTGAATAATTAACAAGTGTGGGACTTTCTATATTTTTAGGACTGAAACTATTTCTTCATATTTCCTTTAAACTTATCAAAACCAGACTTAACTTCTTTAGCTGGCCAAGAGTTGTTTGTTGTATCTATATCAGCAGTTTCTGCTTTAGGATCTACAACTATACCTACTAATTCTTTTTGAGAAGAAACTACTTTTTTAATTTCTTTATCACTCATTCTCCAAACTTCTGCTGGGTAAGTAATATTCTCTTTAGAACCGTCTGCATAAGTATACTCTACAATTAATGGCATTGGTATACCACCTGGCTTGTTAAAAGTAACTTCATAAAAGAATTTTGGTTCTTTAACTGCTGCTCTCTCTGCTGCTGTTAAGTTATCCATCATATATTCTTTTAATGTTTTAGAAACATCAGATGGGTTTTTACCTTTTAAGCTAGCGTCATAATCATCACTATCTATATCTGCTAAGAAAACCATTGGAGGCAAGTCGCTCATTTTTAAGTTTCTCTGCTCCATAATATCTCTAATTTGCTTTGGTGGCTTAGATGATACTTGGTATTTTTTAACCTCTTTAACTCCCATATCTACATAATCTGTAGTATAGAACCAACCTCTCCAGTAGTAATCTAAATCTACTGCAGACGCATCTTCCATAGTACGGAAGAAATCTTCTGGAGTTGGGTGTTTAAACATCCAACGTTGAGAGTATGTTTTAAATGCATGATCAAACAATTCTCTTCCCATAACAGTTTCTCTTAAAATATTAAGAGCCGTTGCAGGTTTACCATATGCGTTGTTACCTAATTGGTATACGTTTTCTGGGTTAGACATAATAGGAGCAATAAATTCTTGGTCTCCTGCCATGTAAGGTACTATTTTAGAAGGCTCTCCTCTTCTAGATGGATATTTAGCATTTGGCGCTATAGCATCTGGAAACTCTTCTCCAAATTCTTGCTCTGCCATATATTGCATAAAAGTATCTAAACCTTCATCCATCCATCCCCACTGACGTTCATCAGAGTTAACAATCATTGGAAAAAAGTTGTGACCAACTTCATGAATAATTACACTAATCATTCCGTATTTTGTACGGTCTGAGTATTCTCCTTTTTCATTAGGTCTTCCGTAATTCCAGCAAATCATTGGGTATTCCATACCTTGTTGTTTTGCGTGTACAGAAATTGCCTTAGGATAAGGATAGTCAAAAGTATGACTAGAGTAAGAACGTAATGTATGCGCTACTGCTTTAGTAGAGTACTCTTCCCATAATGGGTTACCTTCTTTTGGGTATAAAGAAACTGCCATTGCTGTTTTACCACTTGGCAATTTAACATTTTGCATATCCCAGATAAATTTACGAGAAGTAGCAAAACCGTAATCTCTAACGTTTTTAGCTTTAAATTTCCACGTTTTTTTATCTTTAGAAAAACCTTTTTCTGCAGCTTCTGCTTCTTTTTGTGTTACAATAATAACTGGCTTATCAAAAGACTTTTTAGCCTTTTCATAACGCTTCATCATATCTTTAGAAAATACTTCTTTTCTATTTTGTAACTCTCCTGTTGCATCTAATACGTGATCTGCAGGTACAGTAATATTTACTTCGTAATCTCCAAAAGGAAGTGCAAATTCTCCACTACCCCAAAACTGATGATTTTGCCATCCGTCTACATCACTATAAACAGCCATTCTTGGGAAAAACTGTGCTATAACAAAAGCTTTATTTCCATCTTTCTCAAAATACTCATATCCAGATCTTGCTCTGTTTACAGTATGGTCTGGTACATTGTACCACCATTTAATAGAAAAAGAAACCTGAGTTTTGCTTTTTAATGGTGTAGGTAAATCTACACGCATCATAGTTTGGTTAATTGTGTATGGTAAATCTTTACCACTTGCATCTTTTACATGCTGAATTTTAAATCCACCATCAAATTCTGCTCCTTTCATATGAGAACCTGCAAATTGACCTACAGGCATTGCTCCTTGTAAAGCAGAACCATTTCTTAATGCAGATTTAGTACCTTTTTCACGTACGTTCTGATCTAACTGAACCCATAAAAATTCTAAATCATCTGGAGAATTATTTACATAAGTAATAGTCTCTTCTCCGTATATTTTTGCGTTTTTATCATCCAACTCAATATCCATTTTGTAGTTGGCTTGTTGCTGATAATAATTTGGACCTGGTGCTCCAGATGCAGACCTGTACGTGTTTGGAGTTGAGAACTCCTGATACATTTGTCTAAATTTGCTCTGGTTGGTGTGGCCAGCTTGTTTTTCTGTTTGTTCCTGTGCTTGCACCATTACAGTGGCAAACAAAAATAGAACAGCAGCTAAATAGTAGTTAATTTTGTTCATTTTACATTGTTTTAAGTAGGCGAAAATTAACACTTTTTTAGCGATTTGATAAAGGAGTCTTAAAACTTTAACATTCCTTTATTATTTCCACGTGTTAACACCACACTTTTCTTATTTTTTAAGAACTTAAAGTGCACTATATTCTTTTGTTCCTCATAAATATCTGTAAGCACTGTACTTTCTGCTTCAATGGTTTTTAAGTCTTCTAGCTTTATATTTTGTACTTCTAAATACATAACAACATTATCTACGTCATACTCTTTTCCTAAATAAGTAACCTCAACTTCTTTTCCGTTTACATAAATATGAAACTTTTGCTTCATGTATTTTTTAATATAATCTTCAGCTAAAGGGTTCTCGTTTTTAGTTGCCAAGTTAGATTTTACATCGTATCGCTGTTTTAAAAGTTCATCAAAATCATCTATAAATACTCTAGACGTAATTTGCAAAGTGTGTTCTTTATCAGAATACTTAACACTAGTAACACTAACATAATATTTATGTATGGCAACAAAAGCAAAAAGGGGTAACAACAATAATAAAAATCTTTTTTTAAGCATAATGTGTAATTTACAATCACCAAAAGTAAGCAATTGGCGTGCCAAATTATAGAACGCAATTGGATTATTTAGTTTGATGAATACTCTATTTTTCCGTTTTAAACTCTACACTCATTTTACGTAAATAAGCCCAAATTTTTAATTGGTCTTTGGTATTTATCACAACCTGAAAATCATCTTTAAACTCACAATACCACATAAACAAGTCTATCTTATCCTTTTCTATCTTTAATTCATTTACAAATAAAGAGTCTGCATAATATCTTTTAACGCGCATAGTTTTCTGGTATCTACGGTTACGCTCTACTCTTTTCTTTAATAATTTGGTTTGCCCGTTTATTGCATTTATTAAAGATAAAATTGATCCGCCAGACATTGATGTATACAGTGCACGTTCATCTGAAGATAGTGTTTTTACATTTTGATTAGGCAACCCCAATGACCTACCATCTACCACTGGTTTTAAAGGTAAATTATTTAAGTCTGTAGATAAGTCTCCAGACAAATTAAAAGGCTTTACTACAACTTCATTTAAGGTTGTTACAGACTCGTACAAAGGCACTATATAGTTGTTAGTTTTTAACATACTTTCTGTAACAACTACAACTTTATTTGCAAACTGAACTGCAGAAAACTCTAAGGTATCTTTTACACGAACCGGAATAGAGAAATAGCCATTTAAATTGGTTATTGTCCCTTTTTCTGTGGTTCTATTTAATACATACACACCAACGACTTCTT
The DNA here is from genome assembly GCF_002813425.1 of Cellulophaga sp. RHA19. Classification (NCBI taxonomy): domain Bacteria; kingdom Pseudomonadati; phylum Bacteroidota; class Flavobacteriia; order Flavobacteriales; family Flavobacteriaceae; genus Cellulophaga; species Cellulophaga sp. RHA19. The sequence continues at coordinate 1,748,997 of NZ_PHUL01000001.1, read as the reverse complement.
CTGTTGTACTAGTTACAGTACCTTTTAAATCTACCTGCTTTTTCTGTGCCACAATAGACGTTACTACAAAAATTAAAACAATAAAAAACGAAAGTCTATTCATTACCCTCTTCTTTTAATGTTAAAAAAGTTTTACTTTTCATTTTAAAAAAAGCTTTTATAAAAACATCATTGGTTTGCAACATAAAGGCATCAAAATCCTCATCTTGCTCGCAATACAATACAAATTCTTGTAGTCTTGATTTTGGTATTTTTAGCTTGGTAACAGTTATAGAGTCTAAATACTTATGCTGCATTTTTTGTCCTGTAGCGTAACGCTTGTTTCTGGTTACACGCTCATTTAACATTTTTGTACGCCCGCTTACAAAATTAATAACCGGATCTAATGAGTTTTTAATACCATCAAAAGACATAGTTTTACCAGAAATTAATTCCCTTTCTGCTAATTCTAACGTTTTTACGTTTGCATGAACAAAACCTAAACTCATTGCTGTTACTTGTGTACTTTGGTCCAGAACAACCTCATCTAACTCCTCTAAAGTTTCGTCTAAATTGATGATGTAGTTTTTAAAATCTAGTATTTTTTGGGTGATAATAATCTCCCTATTTTTAAACTGCACAGCAGAAAACAACAAAGTATCTTGTAAACTAACTGGGATAGAAAAACCTCCATTTTCATTAGTTATAGACCCTTTGTTACTTGTTTTATTTAATACATAAACGCCAACAACCTCTTGCTCTTTACTAACTACGTTTCCTTTTAACGTTTTAACTTTTAGCTCTTGTGCTGTACTAAACTGAACTACAAATACAAAAAACAATAAAAGTTGAAAACGAGTCATATCTATCTTATTTAAATTTTAAAAATAATTCACTTTTCTGTCGTAAAAAATCCCAAACAACAAGTTCATTTTTATTTTTGGTAATACCTTTAAATCTAGGATCGTACTCGCAATACAGCATAAACTCCTCTATCCTATCTATTGGTATTTTTAAATTTTTAGAAAATATAGAATCTACATAACTAGTGCGCAGCTCTTTGCTACGTGCGTATATATCATCTCTTTTTATACGGTCTTTAAGCATTTTTGTGCGTCCACTTAAAAAGTTTATTAGCGGATCTATACTCAAGTAATTATTACCGTTGTTTGCAGAAAATAATTCTCTTTCTGTTAAAGACAATACTTTTACATCTGCATTTGGCAAGCCTAAACTCTTGGCTGTTATAAATGTTCTGTTATCTAAAACAACCTCATCTAATTCTTCTAAAGTTTCATCTAAGTTTACTAAAAACGATGAATAGTCTAGAATTTTTTGAGTGATTATAATTTGTTTGTTTTTAAACTGCACAGCAGAGAACTCTATTGTATCTTTTAAGTGTACAGGAATAGAAAAATTTCCGCTCTTAGACGTAATTGTACCCTTTTTATTTGTTTTATTTAATACATAAACACCAACTACTTCTTGTGACTTACTTACAATACGCCCCTTTAGTATTTCTATTTTTTGCTGCGCATTGGTTTGTTGCGCAATTAAAACTAAAAACAAAAAAGTATATACGTACCTCATATAAAAAATAGTATGGTTAATTTATTTGCTGTTATCCTCTGTATCTACATCATCTTCCTTTAAAAAGGCTATACTTTTGCGAGTTAAAAAGTCCCAAATAATAAAATCGTTTTTTTCTTTAGACACAGAAGTAAACTCATTATCTACCTCGCAATACAACATAAACTCTTCTATACGGTCTTTAGGAATACTTAAATCTTTTATAAAAACAGAATCTGCATAAGAGTTACGCATTTGCTGACTTTGTGCATATCTCCTGTCTCTGGCAACACGCTTTTTTAGCATTTTAGTACGGCCGCTTATGGCATTTAAAAGCTTGTTCATATTTAAACTTAAACCACCAAACATTGGTCCGTGATCTGCATCATGCAACAAACGCTCACTTTGTGGTAATACCACAGCATCTGCATTTGGCAACCCTAAACTTTTAGCAGTTACAAAGGTTCTGTTATCTAAAACAACCTCGTTTAACTCTTCTAAAGTTTCTTCTAAATAAATTAGATTGGTCTTTTTTTCTAAAATTTCTCGGGTAACAATTAGCTGTTTCTTTTTAAACTGTACAGCAGAAAAAATTAAAGTATCTTTTTCTTTGGCTGGCATTACAAAATAGCCTCTGGCACTAGTAATTGTTGCTTGTCCACTGGTAGTGTTAATTACATATACACCATTTACCTCTTGCGCTTTACTTACTACAGCGCCTTTAACAGCTTTGTAGAGTATATCTTGTCCGTTTGCATAAAAACAGACACTTATAAAAGTTAAAAAAAATACGTATTTCTTCAACCGTTATAATTTTTTATATTCTTTACTGTGAGTAACTAAAAAATCTATCAGCTGAAATTCGTTTGACTTTTTTAACAAGGTTTGCGATGGTATTTTATCATCACAATACTGTAAAAAGTTATCTATCTTATCTTGCTTTATACCTAAATCGGTTACAAAAAAATCGTCCTCATAAACTTGCCTTAAAACTCTACTAAGTTTAATTTCTGGTATTTTTGCATTAGGATTTTTCTTCTTTAGAGACTTGGTTAAAGCTTTAAAAATGTTTACAAAATTAATACCGTTTTGCAAACCTCCGTTTTCAATATCAGTATTAGCAACGTTTACAACAGCAGTGGTACGGTCTACCTCATACTCTACCTCTTTAAACTCTTCGTTTTTAAGCTCAACAAATTTTTCTTGATCTTCTGGACTTACAACTACCTCATCTAACTCTGTAACTTTTTCGTTAACGTCTATTACCAAACGGTTTTTCTTTAAAATATCTTTAGTAATAAAAACTATTTTAATTTGATAATTAACTGCTGTAAAAACTATTTGGTCTCCTAATTTTACGTCTATAGCAAAATCACCATCTTCATCTGTAACAGTAGCATCTTCTGCTGTTACATTAATAACATCTAAATTTGGAACGCTAATATCTCTGTAAATAACGCTACCTCTTAAAAGGTTTCTATCATTATCTTGCGCAAATACAGACACTGTGGTCAGCAGTAAAAAAAGTACTAGTAAATTGTTTTTCATAAAGGTAGTTTTTAGAGACTAAAAAAATAGTTTCTTTTAGCATCTCTTAAATATAATGAAATGCAATTTACATTCAAAAAAAATAGAGTACCATTAAACTTTTGTTAATTTGTAATAATCAAAATAAAATAAAAAAAAGAGCACCGTTTATGAAAAACTTATTATTAGCAAGCACATCTACCTTATTTGGAGAGCATTACCTAGAATATATTTTAGACGATGTTGCCTTGTTTTTTAAAGACGTAGACACTATTACATTTATCCCATTTGCAAGACCAGGTGGTATTAGCCACGACAATTATACAGAAATTGCAGCAAAAGCTTTTGCTAGAATTAATAAAAAAATAATAGGCTTACACACCTACAAAAACGCACAAGAAGGCATTAATAAAGCACAAGCATTTTTCTGTGGCGGCGGAAATACATTTTTACTTGTACAACAATTATACGCACAAGATGCTATGCATTATTTAAAAGAACATATTAACACAGGCAAACCATATATGGGTACAAGCGCAGGTAGTAATATTGCAGGTGTAAGTATGCACACTACTAATGATATGCCAATTGTTTACCCGCCAAGTTTTGCTACAATGCAATTGGTCCCTTTTAATATAAATGCACATTATTTAGACCCAGACCCTAATAGCAAACACAATGGCGAAACCAGAGAAACTAGACTAAAAGAGTTTCACGCGTTTAACAGCACACCTGTAGTTGGCTTAAGAGAAGGTAGTTTTTTACTGGTACAAGACACAAAAATTACCCTAAAAGGCAAACACACTGCACGTATTTTTGAAGCACAAAAAACACCTTACGAAAGCAAAACAATAGATTTTTAAACAACATATAATGTTTGGATGTCATTTATAGGACAAATTTTGTCTTTTAACCACTGTTTTAGGTGTTAACATATCTTTACTATATTTTTGTTTGCAATGCGTAATTGCATTTTTAAAACACTCCTACTATATGAAAAAATTAGTTTTCGGATTACTTTTTAGTATCTGTCTCTTTACTAGCACACAAGCGCAAGTAAAAATTGGCGAAAACCCTCAAAACCTACATTTTAATTCGGTTTTAGAATTAGAAAGCACTAGTAAAGCTTTAGTAGTAACTAGACTTTCTACCCTGCAAATGGAAGCCATTACACCACTTAACGGTGCTGTAATTTACAATACAGATACCAGTTGTTTGCATTATTTTAACGGGACAGAATGGATTAACTTATGTGAAGCAGAAAATGCTGCAGATATTAATTTAGTTGATAATGGTGATGACACCTACACCTTTACAAATGCGGCTGGTGATGATATTACGTTTGAGACTCCTGCCTTTACAAGCAATCATACAGGTAGTTTTGGAGCTACTTTTTCTAGCGGAATAAAAATAACAGATGATGGAAATACGGTTAATATTGAAGTAGATCAAGTACACGGAAACTCTATACTAAACAAAACAATTGGCAGAACTAAAATTGCAGATGATGCTATTGGTGTAGATGAGTTAGGAGATACAAGTGTAAATACAAATAATCTTATAGACGAGTCGGTTACACCCGTAAAAATACAACCAAGCACAACACCAAGCCAAGTTTTAAAAACAAATGCTACAGGTACCAATGTAGAATGGGGAACTTTAGATGCTACCAATATTGCAGGACAAGATTTAACTGCAGATGATGCATCTATAACAGTAACCGGAGGAATTGGCACAACTTTAAATGCCACAAGTATTGTGGTTACCGATGGTGGAATTACGAATGCGAAATTAGATAAAACAAATATTCCTTTAAGCGGATTTGGTGATGCTACAACAGATGTTTCTTTAGGGGGCTTTCAAATAAATAGTCTTGCAAACCCAACCTTAGATGATGATGCTGCTACTAAATTGTATGTAGACAATGAAATTGCTGCCGCAGGAGTAGTTGCAAATGCTGCCTTAGCTGCGGAAGTTTTAAGAGCTACTACTGCCGAAAATAATATACAATCTGATGTTGATACTAATGAAGCTGATGCTGATGCTGCAATTTTAGCTGTACAGAATGATGTAGATGCTAACGAAACGGCAGCAAATACAGCAATCGCTCTAAAAGAAGATACCGCAAATAAGTCTACAGATGTAACTTTAGCAGATGCTACTAACACCAACTTCCCAACGGAACTTGCTGTAAAAACGTATGTAGACACACAAGTTGCAGCCTCTGACCAAGTAATTGTAAGTACTGATGCTGAAAACGATGTTACTGCTGGTGCTGATGGTGGTGCTTTTTATGATGATGCTGCCTTACAAACAAACATTGCGACTAACACAAGTAACATTACTAATAACGATACAGATATTTCTGATTTAGAGAGTGATAAAGAAGATACCGCAAATAAATCTACAGATGTAAACTTAGCTGACGCGACTAACACTAAGTTCCCTACTGAACTTGCTGTAAAAACGTATGTAGACACACAAGTTGCTGCAGGAGCTACTGCTTTAGCCACAAAAGAAGACACTGCTAATAAGTCTACAGATGTAACTTTAGCGGATGGTACAAATACAAAGTTCCCTACCGAACTTGCTGTAAAAACTTATGTAGACACACAAGTTGCAGCCTCTGATCAAGTAATTGTAAGTACTGATGCTGACAACGATGTTACTGCTGGTGCTGATGGTGGTGCTTTTTATGATGATGCTGCCTTACAAACAAACATTGCGACTAACACAACGGCAATAACTGCCGAAACTACAAGAGCAACTAATGCTGAGAATGCAAATACTACTAACATTACAAGCAATGACACAGATATTACTGCTTTACAGAATGATAAAGAAAATTTAAGTAACAAATCTGATGCAACTGATTTAGGAGCTGCTTCACCTTCTACTGCATTATACCCTACCCAAAATGCTGTTAAAACATATGTAGATGCGCAAGTTGCTGCATTAGGAAATTTATCCACTACAGATTTGACACAGCCAACAGGAGAAGACAGAACTTATGATTTAAATGGAAATGATTTATTCTTTAGTGGCCCTGGTAGTATGGTAATAGGGACTAATGCACCAGGAACAAACAAATTGAGAGTTGATGGCGTTATACGAGCAACTGGCTACCAAGCTCCTAGTAACGGTAGCACTACTACACCTGCTTATCGATTCGCTGAAGATTTAGACACAGGTATTTCTAACCCTGCCGCTGATGAAATTGGTTTTTCTGTTGGCAGCATTGAGGCCCTCAATATTGATGAAACATCAAGCAACACTACCGTTACTGTTCGTGAAAAATTAAAACTAGAAGGCACAATTGAAGATATTAACAACTCAGTAGGTACAGCAGGACAGGTTTTAACCTCAACTGCTACAGGAACCGAATGGAAAAACCCAACAACATTTGTTATGGGAAAAGCTAATGGAGCTAATGCAATAAAAGTCAATGGAGCTACGATATCAGGTTCTTTAGGCACAAGTACTGTGAACTTTACTAATCCAATGCCTGATGCTAATTATATAATAAATTTAACTGTAGTTGGTGATTATAGTATATATGTTACTACCCAAACAGTTAATGGTTTTACTGTTCAAACAAAAAATAATAGTTCAGCAAATGTTGAAGTTACAGAATGGTTCTTTACTGTATCAGATTTTTAAACTATGAAAAACTTACTTTACATATTTTTATGTTGTAGTTCTGTTGCCGTAGCACAAAATGCTATGTACAACAACGGTAGCATGCGCATACATGATACGGGTACGCTTGGTCTACACACTAACCTTATTAACGATGCTACGTTTGACCAAAATTTGGGTACAGCAGGGTTTTACGGTCAGGTTACCACAAGTGTTACTGGTGCTTTTATTCCTGTTTTTTATGATGTAGAAATTTTTAAACCTTTTAGTTCTGCTATTCTAGAGACTTCTATTACAGTAACTAATGCTTTAAATTTAGTAGATGGCGACTTTGTAACCTACCGTAATAATCCGTTAGAAAACATTAAACTATTGCCAAATGCTTTTACGGTTGGCGAGTCCAACCTGTCTAAAGTAGATGGGTATATGATGGTAGAACAAAAACAAAATTTCTTTTTTACCGTAGGTGATTCTGGTTACATTAGACCATTAACATTACAGTCGCAAAGCGAAAATGCCACTGCTAAATGTGCTTACTTTTTTGAAGATCCCAACTTGCCATCAACCTTTGCTACCAGTTTTAATACCAATAGTAAAGAAAAAGAAGTTAGAGCCGTGAGCACAACAGAGTTTTGGGATATAGACAGTAGTTTACCATCAACCGTAAGTATTTCTTGGAACAACCGTAGCGATATTGGTAGCCTTGTAGATGAGTATTACCAAATAGGTATTGCGGGTTGGCACAGAACACAAAGAAGATGGGTAAACTTAGGTAGTGTAGATCCAATTGGCGACATAAATCAAGGAGCAGTAACCTCTGAGACTTTTGTTCCTAACAATTACGAAGTTATTACTTTGGCTAAAATGGCCATACCAACAGAGTTATTAGACCTAGAAAATTACTACGTAAGTAATAATGGCGATGGTGTAAACGATTTTCTTGTAATTCCAGAATTAGAACAATCTCCAAATAATAGGCTTCGTATTTACGACCGAAACGGACTTCAAGTTTTTGAAAAAGACAATTACACTAATGAGTTTAATGGCTACTCTAACATAAACAATAACGTATACAAAAGAAACGAAGGTCTACCAAGTGGTGTTTATTTTTACCTTGTATTTTTAGATGATTTACAGCTAGAGTACCAAGGATTTTTGTACTTAACCGGCACAGGAAATTAGTACTATGTAAGTTAACAAATCATCATTATTTTATATACAAGCAGGCTTTTTAGCCTGCTTTTTTTATGCCATAAATTGGTTTATAAGCAGCAAATAAAGTAGTAGAATAACAATGGTTATTTTTAGCTTTAACACAATTGTAAGAATTTACTTTTAATTGAATACGTAAATTCAAATCTTATTTTTGTATTTTTATAATAGACAAACACTAAAACTACTTAAAACAAAGGCTTTACAGACTTACATAAGCACATAAAGCCTACAAAAAAGTCGTAACACATACAATAAACTATGTTTTACAACATAATTTCTACAATTTTCCATTAATTTATTAATTTACAAATGCTAACCCATATATAAACAAATGAAAATCAACAAATTATTATTAATCAGTTTTTTTGCTATGGCTCAATACTCTTTTGGGCAAGTAAAAATAGGTAATGATATAAACACAATAGATTCTGCTTCTATTTTAGAGTTAGAAAGTACAGATAAGGTGTTAATTTTAACTAGAGTTACAAATACTCAAATGAATGCCATTACTCCCCTAACTGGCGCTATGGTGTATAACACAGATGAAGGTTGTATGTTTCAATACAATGGTATTTTGTGGCAATCTTTATGCAACACAAGTTCTTTTAACCAAACTAACACCGTTATTTTTGATAATAATGACGGTACGTTTTCATACACAAACGAAAACAATATTACTGTTGTTATTACAAAAGCACAACTATCAGACAACGGAGATGGTACATTTAGCTTTGTAAACGGTGACGGAACTTCCATTAATTTTGATGGTACAGATAATCAAAATCTAACTACAGATGGCAATCCTGGTAGTTTAACTTTAGAAAACGGCGGTTCTGTTACTATAAATGTTAATGATGCTGATGCGGATGATACAAACGAATTAAATACTGACTTTAGTTTAAACGGTACAGCTTTAGAAATTACAGATGCAGACGGAACGTTATCTCAAGATTTAGACGCTACGTTTGTTACTGAAGCAGAGTTAACAACAAATAATACAACTACTACTGCGGCAATTAATGCAGTACAAACTGATGTTGACAACAATGAAGCTGCAGCAAACACAGCAATCACTGCTTTGCAAAATGACAAAGAAAACAGCGCTAACAAATCTGACGTAGTAACATTAGGAACTTCAAATGATTTGTTCCCCACTCAAAACGCAGTAAAAACTTATGTTGATAATCAAGTAGCAGGTTCTACACAAGTAATAGTAAGTACTGATGCTGATAACGATGTGACTGCGGGTGCTGATGGTGGTGCTTTTTATGACGATGCTGCTTTACAAACTAACATTGCAACTAATGCATCAAACATAACAACAGCTAATACAGCTATAACAAACGTTCAAGACGATGTTGATGCAAATGAAACTGCAGCGAATACTGCTATCGCAGCAGTACAAACTGATGTTGACAATAATGAAGCGGCTGCAAACACTGCAATCACTCTAAAAGAAGATAGTGCAAACAAATCTGATGCAGTAACATTGGGAACTTCAGATGACTTGTTCCCGACTCAGAATGCTGTAAAAACTTATGTAGATAACCAAGTAGCGGGTTCTGCTCAAGTAATAGTAAGTACTGATGCTGATAACGATGTGACTGCGGGTGCTGATGGTGGTGCTTTTTATGACGATGCTGCTTTACAAACTAACATTGCAACTAACGCAACAAACATAACTGCTGCGAATACAGCTATAACAGACGCTCAAAACGATGTTGATGCTAACGAAACCGCAGCAAATACTGCTATTGCTGCGGTACAAACTGATGTTGATAATAACGAAGCGGCTGCAAACACAGCAATCACAGCTTTACAAAATGACAAAGAAAATAGTGCAAACAAATCTGATGTAGTAACATTAGGAACTTCTGATGACTTGTTCCCTACTCAGAATGCTGTAAAAACATATGTAGATAACCAAGTAGCAGGTTCTGCTCAAGTAATAGTAAGTACTGATGCTGATAATAATGTGACTGCAGGTGCCGATGGTGGTGCTTTTTATGATGATGCGGCTTTACAAACTAGCATTGCAACTAATGCAACAAACATAACTGCTGCGAATACAGCTATAACAAACGTTCAAAACGATGTGGATGCTAACGAAACTGCAGCAAATACTGCTATTGCAGCTGTACAAACTGATGTTGACAACAATGAAGCTGATGCAGATGCCGCCATAAATGCAGCAAACACAGCAATCACTGCTTTGCAAAATGACAAAGAAAATAGTGCAAACAAATCTGATGTAGTAACATTGGGAACTTCTGATGATTTGTTCCCGACTCAAAATGCTGTAAAAACTTATGTAGATAATCAAGTAGCAGGTTCTGCTCAAGTTATAGTAAGTACTGATACTGATAACGATGTAACTGCGGGGGCTGATGGTGGTGCGTTTTATGACGATGCTGCTCTACAAACTAGCATTGCAACTAATGCAACAAATATTACTGCTGAAACTACAAGGGCTACTAATGCAGAAAATGCTATTCAAGCTGATGTAGATGCGAATGAAACTGCGGCGAATACTGCTATCGCTTTAAAAGAAGATAGCGCTAACAAATCTGACGCAGTAACTCTAGGAACTTCTGATGATTTGTTCCCTACTCAAAATGCTGTAAAAACTTATGTAGATAACCAAGTAGCAGGTTCTGCTCAAGTTATTGTGAGTACTGATGCTGATAATGATGTGACTGCGGGTGCTGATGGTGGTGCTTTTTATGATGATGCCGCTTTACAAACTAATATTGCAACTAATGCAACAAACATAACAGCAGCTAATACAGCTATAACAAACGTACAAAACGATGTTGATGCGAACGAAACTGCAGCAAATACTTCTATTGCAGCAGTACAAACTGATGTTGACAACAATGAAGCGGCTGCAAACACAGCAATCGCTTTAAAAGAAAATAGTGCTAACAAATCTGACGCAGTAACATTAGGAACTTCAGATGATTTATTCCCGACTCAGAATGCTGTAAAAACATATGTAGACAACCAAGTAGCAGGTTCTGCTCAAGTTATAGTAAGTACTGATGCTGATAACGATGTGACTGCAGGTGCTGATGGTGGTGCGTTTTATGACGATGCTGCTTTACAAACGAACATTGCTACTAATGCAACAAACATAACTGCTGCGAATACAGCTATAACAGACGTTCAAAACGATGTTGATGCGAATGAAACTGCAGCAAATACTGCTATTGCTGCAGTACAAACTGATGTTGATAATAACGAAGCGGCTGCAAACACAGCAATCGCTTTAAAAGAAGATAGTGCTAACAAATCTGATGTAGTAACTCTAGGAACTTCAGATGACTTATTCCCGACTCAAAATGCAGTAAAAACTTATGTCGATAATCAAGTAGCAGGTTCTACTCAAATTATTGTGAGTACTGATGCTGATAATGATGTGACTGCAGGTGCTGATGGTGGTGCTTTTTATGATGATGCGGCTTTACAAACTAGCATTACAACTAATGCAACAAACATAACTGCAGCTAATACAGCTATAACAAACGTTCAAAACGATGTTGATGCGAATGAAACTGCAGCAAATACTGCTATTGCTGCAGTACAAACTGATGTTGATAATAACGAAGCGGCTGCAAACACAGCTATCGCTCTAAAAGAAGATAGTGCAAACAAATCTGACGTAGTAACACTAGGAACTTCTGATGATTTGTTCCCGACTCAGAATGCTGTAAAAACATATGTAGATAACCAAGTAGCAGGTTCTGCTCAAGTAATAGTAAGTACTGATGCTGATAATGATGTGACTGCGGGTGCTGATGGTGGTGCTTTTTATGATGATGCCGCTTTACAAACTAATATTGCAACTAATGCAACAAATATAACCGCTGCGAATACAGCTATAACTAACGTACAAAACGATGTTGATGCTAACGAAACTGCAGCAAATACTGCTATTGCAGCAGTACAAACTGATGTTGACAACAATGAAGCTGATGCAGATGCTGCCATAACTGCAGCAAACACAGCAATCACTGCTTTGCAAAATGACAAAGAAGATAGCGCTAATAAATCTGACGCAGTAACACTAGGAACTTCTGATGATTTGTTCCCGACTCAGAATGCAGTAAAAACTTATGTAGATAACCAAGTAGCAGGTTCTGCACAAGTAATAGTAAGTACTGATGCTGATAACGATGTGACTGCGGGTGCTGATGGTGGTGCTTTTTATGACGATGCTGCTTTACAAACGAACATTGCAACTAATGCAACAAACATAACTGCTGAAACTACAAGGGCTACTAATGCAGAAAATGCTATTCAAGCTGATGTAGATGCGAATGAAACTGCAGCGAATACTGCTATTGCAGCAGTACAAACTGATGTTGATAATAACGAAGCGGCTGCAAACACTGCAATCGCTTTAAAAGAAAATAGTGCAAACAAATCTGACGTAGTAACACTAGGAACTTCTGATGACTTATTCCCGACTCAAAATGCGGTAAAAACATATGTAGATAACCAAGTAGCAGGTTCTGCTCAAGTTATAGTGAGTACTGATGCTGATAACGATGTGACTGCAGGTGCTGATGGTGGTGCTTTTTATGACGATGCTGCTTTACAAACTAACATTGCAACTAATGCTTCAAACATAACAGCAGCTAATACAGCTATAACAAACGTTCAAAACGATGTTGATGCTAACGAAACTGCAGCAAATACTGCTATTGCAGCAGTACAAACTGATGTTGACAACAATGAAGCTGATGCGGATGCTGCCATAACCTCAGCGAATTCTGCAATCACAGCTTTACAAAATGATAAAGAAGATAGTGCCAACAAATCTGACGTAGTAACATTAGGAACTTCAGATGATTTGTTCCCCACTCAAAATGCAGTAAAAACTTATGTAGATAACCAAGTAGCAGGTTCTGCTCAAGTAATAGTAAGTACTGATGCTGATAACGATGTGACTGCGGGTGCTGATGGTGGTGCTTTTTATGACGATACCGCTTTACAAACTAGCATTGCAACTAATGCAACAAATATTACTGCTGCGAATACAGCTATAACAAACGTTCAAAACGATGTTGATGCAAATGAAACTGCAGCAAATACTGCTATTGCAGCTGTACAAACTGATGTTGACAACAATGAAGCTGATGCAGATGCTGCCATAACTGCAGCAAACACAGCAATCACTGCTTTGCAAAATGACAAAGAAAATAGTGCAAACAAATCTGACGTAGTAACACTAGGAACTTCTGATGACTTATTCCCGACTCAAAATGCAGTAAAAACTTATGTAGATAACCAAGTAGCAGGTTCTGCTCAAGTTATAGTGAGTACTGATGCTGATAACGATGTGACTGCAGGTACTGATGGTGGTGCTTTTTATGATGATGCTGCTCTACAAACTAACATAGCAACTAATGCAACAAATATAACTGCTGCTAATACAGCTATAACAAACGTACAAAACGATGTGGATGCTAACGAAACTGCAGCAAATACTGCTATTGCAGCAGTACAAACTGATGTTGACAACAATGAAGCAGCAGCAAACACAGCTATCGCTTTAAAAGAAGATAGTGCTAATAAATCTGACGTAGTAACATTAGGAACTTCTGATGATTTGTTCCCGACTCAGAATGCAGTAAAAACTTATGTAGATAACCAAGTAGCAGGTTCTGCACAAGTAATAGTAAGTACTGATGCTGATAACGATGTGACTGCGGGTGCTGATGGTGGTGCTTTTTATGACGATGCGGCTTTACAAACGAACATTGCAACTAATGCAACAAACATAACTGCTGAAACTACAAGGGCTACTAATGCAGAAAATGCTATTCAAGCTGATGTAGATGCGAATGAAACTGCAGCGAATACTGCTATCGCAGCAGTACAAACTGATGTTGATAATAACGAAGCGGCTGCAAACACAGCAATCGCTTTAAAAGAAAATAGTGCAAACAAATCTGACGTAGTAACACTAGGAACTTCTGATGACTTATTCCCGACTCAGAATGCTGTAAAAACTTATGTCGATAACCAAGTAGCAGGTTCTACTCAAGTAATAGTAAGTACTGATGCTGATAACGATGTAACTGCGGGTGCTGATGGTGGTGCTTTTTATGACGATGCGGCTTTACAAACTAGTATTGCAACTAATGCATCAAATATAACTGCTGAAACTACAAGAGCTACTAATGCTGAAAATGCTATTCAAGCTGATATCGATGCTAACGAAACTGCAGCAAATACTGCTATCGCAGCAGTACAAACTGATGTTGATAATAACGAAGCGGCTGCAAACACTGCAATCACAACTTTACAAAATGATAAAGAAGATAGCGCTAATAAATCTGATGTAGTAACATTAGGAACTTCTGATGATTTGTTCCCGACTCAAAATGCTGTAAAAACTTATGTAGATAACCAAGTAGCAGGTTCTGCTCAAGTAATAGTAAGTACTGATGCTGATAACGATGTAACTGCGGGTGCTGATGGTGGTGCTTTTTATGATGATGCTGCTCTACAAACTAGCATTGCAACTAATGCATCAAACATAACTGCAGCTAATACAGCTATAACAGACGTTCAAAACGATGTTGATGCTAACGAAACTGCAGCAAATACTGCTATTGCAGCTGTACAAACTGATGTTGATAGTAACGAAGCGGCTGCAAACACAGCAATCGCTCTAAAAGAAGATAGTGCAAATAAATCTGATGCAACTGATTTAGGAGATACAACTCCCTCTACTACCTTATTTCCTACTCAGAATGCAGTAAAGACATATGTTGACACTCAAATTAGCGGAATAGTTGGCGGAACAGTGACTTCTTTAACTCAAGATAATTCTACAGGAGTAATTAGTTATGTTAATGAGAGTGTTGTTACACAAACAGCAGATGTGATTTCTGCCGATACTGGAAATCACGTTAAAGCAGGTACAGATGGTGGTGCTTTTTATAGCAGTATGGTTAAGGCTCTTGGAAAAGTTAATGCTCTTGGTGTTGTAATAAAAGGAACTACTGGTGTTACAGTTGTGAAGCAACTTGGAGTTGGACATTACCGTGTAAACCTACCAGCAGGTACTGTTTCTGACGCAAATTACATTATTCAGTTAAGCCAGCCAGGAAGAAATGGTGCTGGTAATGACGATCCAGGAATTTCATACAGCAACCAAACCTCTACAGGATTTGATGTTATTGTTGGTGACAATGACAATGGAGGTACAGACAGAGCAAGATTTGACTCAGAATTTATGTTTGTAATTCTTGATTTGTAGGAAACTATCAACCTAAATATTAAAATAAATTTTAACCCTTAAAACTATCAATTTATAGAAAAAATCAAAAATCGAGTTACTTTTTAGTCCCCCCAAGTAATTCTTCAAATTAAACAAAAACTATATACGCTAGAAAAACGAACAAACATAAACCCAGCTAGCAACTTATATTTTATTTCTAATCAACTTAAAAAATAATAAAACAATTATATAGTACAAACCAATAATTTAATGAAGATGAGAAAACTAATTTTATATTTTATGCTTTTTGCCCCAATAATAGCATCTTATTCACAAATAGACGCAAACCTATTACTTGGGCTTACATCGGCCACAACCACAGAAATGAATGCAATAACAGGATCATTAGAAGGTTCTATTTTATACAATACAACCGAAAAAAGAATATACCTATACAATGCAAGTCTCTGGGAAAAAATTCCAGATATCACAGATTTATTGCCAGCAACATATACCCCTGGCTCTATTTTATTTGCTAATAGCTCAGGAGCACTAGAGGAAGATAATAATCAAATATTTTGGAACAGTACTAACAACAGACTAGGAATTGGAACAAACACACCCGATAACAAAATGCAAGTAAGTGGGGCTATTAGAAGCGCAGGTTTTTTAAATAGTAATGGAAATGAAGGAGAACCTGCATACAGATTTACTAACGATACCGACACAGGTATGTATTCAACAAACGCAAATGAACTTAGTTTTACTGTTGGCAATAATGAAGCTTTAAGATTGGATAGATACACTACAACAAAAACTCAAGTACTAATAAGTGAACGCCTAGGTGTTGGTTTTGATTTACCTGAAGATTCAGCTTACTCAGGAGCAGATGCTAACTCAACTTTAGACGTTAAAGGTTCCGTATCAACAGCAATAGACGTTACAACAGGAGACTTAACGTTAGACGATACTCACCATACAATAATATTGGGAGGTGCTCATAACATAACATTACCAGCTGCAAATACTTGTAAAGGCAGAATTTATATTATTAAAAACCCAATACTTTTTGGTGTTGGAGTAACAGCAAACATAAGTACTTACAAAAGTTTATTAGGCTTAAACGTAAGCTTAATAATTAGTCAAAAAACAATTTGGTTACAAAGTGATGGAACCGATTGGCAACAAATACAATAACAATGAAACATATACTTTTCTATATCGCTTTTTGCATTTCTAGCATAGTTGTATCACAAAACGTGGCACAAAATATTGGAAATATGAAAATATTTAATAATGGCCAAATGGGGTTTCATATTGACTTAGTTAACGATGGTAATTTTGACCAAAATGAAGGTTTAGCAGGTTTTTATGGTAACGATACCAGAACAATATCTGGTGCCTTTAAACCTATTTTTAATGATATGGAAATTATTGTTACCAACGATTTATTTTTAAATGTAGCTGTTGGCATTACTAACAACAATAATTTTATTTTAGGTGATGTTGTTACTCCTAGAACAGCAACAGATGTAAATTTAGATTTTACCAATTATGCATTTTATAATGGAGATGCCAACTTAACAAAAGTAGATGGCTACGCTGCCATTGCAAACAAAAACAACTTTATGTTTCCTATAGGTGATGTAAACAAAATTAGGTCTCTTTATATAGATTCTGAAACAAGTAACAATACTGCAAAAAGTGCTTATTTTTATGAAGACCCAAACTCTCCTTCTACATTTTCAAAAACCTTTGATACTAATAATTTTGCAGATATTTTAACTGCCATAAGCACTTATGAATTTTGGCACCTAGAAGCAAATACTAATTCTAAAATTACACTAACCTGGGATACGGACAGTAATATTGAAGACTTTGTAGACTCTATTGATGATTTACGCATTGTGGGATGGAATAAAGCACTAAACATATGGGAAAACTTAGGTAACACAGAAATATCTGGAGATTTTAACTCCGGATCTATAACGTCTAACACATTTGTTCCTAATAATTACGATATTATAACATTTGGCTCTAGCTTAAGTATTGAATCTACTAATTTTGACAATTACTTTATTTCTCCTAATAATGATGGTGTAAATGATTATCTATATTTTGAAGAAGTTGCTCTTTCTCCTAAAAACAATAATCTAAAAATTTATAGCAGATGGGGAAGAATTGTATATGATAAAAATAGTTACGATAATACTTTTGGAGGTAACGCCAATGTAAGTGGTATTGTAAAAGCTGCTAATGCTTTACCAGATGGAGTATATTTTTATGTATTAAGTTTAAGAGATGTAAATGTTGTTCATCAAGGATATATTTATTTAGGATATCAAAATCAATAATATGTATTTTTGTGGCACATTTATAATTTTATGATCACTAAAAATAAGATTTGCTTAAAATTAATTTCTGCAAAAGAAACATACTCCGTTAGGCAACCTATTTTAAGAGCTAACAGACCTATATCTTCTTGTAAGTTTACTGGAGATGATTTAGAAACTACTCTTCATATTGGCGCTTACCTTAATTCTGGTCTCGTGGGAGTTGCAACTTTATTACAAGCGCAAAATAGTACCATTTTAGAGGCCAGTGCCTACCAATTAAGAGGAATGGCAATTAGTGACGAGCAACAAGGAAAAGGAGTTGGTAAAAAAATTATTACCTACGCAGAAACAATTTTAAAAGAAAAAGGCGTTTTATTATTGTGGATGAACGCAAGAGAAAGTGCAATTCCTTTTTATACAAAATGCGGTTACACAAAAGATGGCAGCATTTTTGACATAGATAAAGTAGGACCACATATAGTTATGTTTAAAAAATTAAATTAAGAGTTATGCAAAGAAGATCATTTATTCTAAAAAGTGGAATTATAGGTGCTGCCGCACTAACGGCCCCACATCTTATTTTTGCTCAAGAGCAAGAGAAAGAGGTTATCTATTCCATTGAAGAATTAATGGGCCAAGCAGATATACATTTGTATGGCAAAGGCATTAACCTTAGAAAAGAAGCTCACGACTCGTTTAAAAAAATGAAAGTAGCTGCTTACAGCGCAGGTATTGATTTAAAAATAGTATCTAGCTATAGAGATTATTACAGACAAGAAGGTATTTGGGAACGTAAATATTTAAAATATACTGAAGACCAAAATCTAAAACCGCTAAATGCAATAGATAAAATTATAGAATACTCTACCATTCCAGGTACTAGTAGACACCATTGGGGAACAGACATAGATATTATAGATGGCTATCAAAAAACAAGCGGAGATGTTTTGGTTCCTAAAAAGTTTGAAGCAGGCGGACCATTTGAAGATCTTAAAAAATGGATGGACGAAAATGCGAACGACTTTGGATTTTACTTAGTATATACTAACGATAAAAAACGTAGAGGGTTTAAATATGAACCTTGGCATTATAGCTACGCCCCTATTTCTAAACCTATGCTAGAACAATTTAGAGGTAAAAATATTATGAGGTTAGTAAAAGATCAACAACTTTTAGGTGGTGAGCATTTTACTGCTGGCTTTTTAAAATCTTATATTGTAAATAATATTTTAGATATTAATCCTGAACTTTTGTAACTCTTTTTGTATCTTGGTTTTTAACTAACCAAGAATAAACTATAATGAGAAGAGGTGGTAACTGGAAAATAAGAATACTTATTGGACTTGCTATTGTTGCTTTTGCATATATACAACGTTGCAGCAATAAAGAAGAAAACCCATACACAGGAAGAGTACAAAATATTAATATGGATGCCAATCAAGAAATTGCAATTGGCTTACAAAGTGCACCACAAATGGCGCAGCAGCACGGAGGTTTATACCCTGACCAAAAATTACAAAATTTTGTAGACGCTGTTGGTAACAAGCTGGTACAAAACAGTATTGCTAAAGAAACCCCTTATAAATACGAATTTCATTTATTAGCAGACGAAAATACTATAAACGCTTTTGCACTACCTGGCGGACAAATATTTATTACCTATGCCCTATTTTCTAAACTTACAGAGGCACAATTAGCAGGTGTTTTAGGTCACGAAATTGGACATGTTATTGGCAGACACTCTGCAGAACGTATCGCAGATAGCAGTTTTTGGCAAACTTTATCTACAGGA
Organism: Cellulophaga sp. RHA19; assembly: GCF_002813425.1. Taxonomy (NCBI): domain Bacteria; kingdom Pseudomonadati; phylum Bacteroidota; class Flavobacteriia; order Flavobacteriales; family Flavobacteriaceae; genus Cellulophaga; species Cellulophaga sp. RHA19. Next base: position 1,729,706 of record NZ_PHUL01000001.1, on the reverse strand, counting down.
GCATCTGTAGGTGCAGACATGGGTGGTGTTGTTAATGGTATTGGACAAAAAACACTACTAACTAATGGTCGTGGAGATGAATTAGAAAGTGACGAACTTGGTGTGTTATTTATGATGCAAGCTGGTTACAACCCTGAAGAAATGATAGCGGTTATGAAAATTTTAAAGGCTGCTGCAGGTCCAAACAGACAGCCAGAGTTCCAGAGTACACATCCAGACCCAGAAAACAGAATAGAAAAGATTAAAGAAGCTATAGAAAAATATAGAAATCAAAAATAACTATTCGATGAAATGCATTTTTATCTCGTTATTTTTATTTAATTTTGTAAATACCCAAACCTAACTTATTGTTTTTAACCATTATAGCTTTGTGAATATTAATTCAAAAAAAGAGGACTATATGGGAAGGCTAATAGAATACAAGAAAATTTATTTAAGCGCATTTCACAATTGCAGACCAATACTAGCCGTTGTGTTATTAAAAGCATACTCATTCTTTTGCTTTGCGCTAATATCTATAACTGTTTATGCATTTTTATATAGAGCATTTACTGGTTTTAGATTCTAAATAATTACACTTTTAACTAGGTAACAATTTCAACGTATTACAAAATAAAAAAATCCCTTTGATTTTTTCAAAGGAATTTTTTGGTTGATGATTGCTGGATGAACTCTACTTTCTTTTTCTCTTATTTTTTCTTGCTAACTTTTTTTCTTTAGCTATTTTTTCTAAAAAAATCATAGCTTCTTTTGCGTTAGACAACTCTGCGTGCAACATTACACTACGCCCTTTATCACACTTAATTCTAAGATCCGCTCCATTAGCTATTAGTATTTCCAAAATTTCTACTTTGTTATATCGCGCTGCAAATATTGCAGGCGTCATACCATTAGATTTTTTATTTACATCTTCGCCAAACTCTATAAGTTTACGTACTGTTTCTACATCGCCCTTTAAAATTGCCATACAAAAAGTATTTACTACCTCTGAATTAGCTACCTTTTCAATGTAATTTTCTTCTTCTAAATTAACATTTGCTTTTACTACACTTGTTGCTACTAAAAAAGCAGCTGCTACAACTAAAATTGTTTTTTTCATAATGATTGTTCTTTTTTTGATGATTGTGATGAATTGTATTGATATATTAATAGACGACCTCTAGCCACATATGTTTCAGTAAAAATTGATTATAACATAATTTTAACAACCATTTTTATATACGATATCGTTTTAGTAAAAACGAATAGTTAAGACTTTCTGAAAAATTTAAAAAAGACACTTAGATAACTGTAAAACTTAATAATTGGTGCTATTTTTGAGTAGCAAAAATTTATACGATGAACAAAAAAGTTATTTTAATGATTTTAGATGGATGGGGAAAATCTCCAGATCCTAAAATCTCGGCCATAGAAAATGCAAATACTCCATTTATAGATGGGTTGTATACAAAATACGCAAACGCTAATTTGTTAACCGACGGAATGAATGTTGGATTACCAGAAGGACAAATGGGAAACAGCGAAGTTGGACATATGAATTTGGGTGCTGGCCGTATTGTTTATCAAGATTTAGCAAAAATTAATTTAGCAGTTAAAGAGAATACTCTTAAAGATGAAAAAGTAATTACAGATGCTTTTAAATATGCTAAAGAAAATAACAAAGCTGTACACTTTTTAGGTTTACTTAGTAATGGTGGTGTGCACTCACATACCACACACCTAAAAGGTCTTATTAGTGCTGCAGAAAGTTATGGTGTACAAAACTCATATATACACGCTTTTACAGATGGTAGAGACGTAGATCCTAAAAGTGGTAAAAGTTATATTCATGATATTACTACTTTTTGTGAAGATAAAAACACAAAATTAGCTAGTGTAATTGGCCGTTACTATGCAATGGATCGTGATAAACGTTGGGAACGCGTTAAACTAGCATATGATTTATTAGTTAACAATGCTGGTACAAAAACTAATAATGTAGAACAAGCCATACAAGATAGTTATGACAATGATATTACAGATGAATTTGTAAAACCTATTGTTGTTACTGATGAAAACGGTGTACCAACTACAAAAATACAAGAAGATGATGTTGTCATCTTTTTTAACTTTAGAACTGACCGTGGTAGAGAACTAACAGAAATGCTAAGTCAGGAAATGTTTCACGAGTACAACACTCACCCACTAAAGTTATATTATGTTACAATGACAAATTATAACGAAGCCTATAAAAATGTACACGTTATTTATGATAAAGCAAATATTGAGGAAACATTAGGTGAGGTATTATCTAAAGCTAATAAAAAACAAATTCGTATTGCTGAAACAGAGAAATATCCACACGTAACGTTTTTCTTTAATGGCGGTAGAGAAGTCCCTTTTGATGGCGAACAACGTATTTTATGTCCGTCTCCAAAAGTTGCTACCTATGACTTACAGCCAGAAATGAGTGCTTTTGATATTAGAGACGCTATTATTCCGGAGTTAGAAAAAGGAGAAGCAGATTTTGTTTGCCTAAACTTTGCTAATCCAGATATGGTCGGTCATACTGGCGATATGCAAGCCGCAATAAAAGCTTGTGAAACAGTAGATAGTTGTGCAGAAGCTGTAATTACTGCTGGTTTAAAAAATGATTATACTACAATTGTAATAGCAGATCATGGTAATTGTGAAACTATGGTAAACCCAGATGGTAGTCCTAACACTGCACACACAACCAATCCTGTACCACTAATTTTAGTAGACAAAGAATTAAAACAAATAAACGACGGTGTTTTAGGAGATATAGCACCTACAATTTTAAAATTAATAGGAGTAGAACAACCAGAGTTAATGACACAAAAATCTTTAGTTTAAGATTTTTAACGTTATAATACTGTTTTTATAAGATTGTTTTACCTTTGCAAACTATGGTAAAAATTAAAACACCTGAAGAAATAGAAATAATGCGCGAAAGTGCATTAATGGTTTCTAAAACACTAGGCCTAATTGCTAAAGAAATTAAGCCTGGTGTAACTACTTTGCAGTTAGATAAAATTGCAGAAGAATTTATAAGAGATAATGGTGGTATCCCTGGTTTTTTAGGATTGTATGATTTTCCTAACACACTATGTATGAGTCCCAACCAACAGGTTGTACACGGCATACCTAATAATAAACCATTAAAAAACGGAGAAATAATATCTGTAGATTGTGGTGTATTAAAAAACGGTTATTACGGTGACCATGCTTATACTTTTGAGGTTGGTGAAGTAGATGCGGAAACTAAAAAATTACTAGACATTACTAAGCAATCTTTATACGTAGGTATAAAAGAGTTTAAAGCTGGCAATAGAGTTGGCGATGTTGGTTTTGCAATACAACAATTTTGCGAAGCAGAAGGTTACGGAGTTGTTCGTGAACTAGTTGGTCATGGATTGGGTAAAAAAATGCACGAAGGGCCAGAAATGCCAAACTACGGTAAACGTGGTAGAGGTAAAAAATTTGTTGAAGGCATGGTGGTTGCTATAGAGCCTATGATTAACCAAGGTACAAGAAAAATTGTACAGCATAGTGATGGATGGACAATTACAACTTTAGACAACAAACCAAGCGCACATTTTGAGCATGACGTAGCAATTGTAAATGGTAAACCACAATTATTATCTACTTTTGATTATATTTATGAAGCCCTAGGAATAAAGAGTAATGAAGAGGATGAGTTTAGGGTAAAATAAAAACCTAAACACATCTTATTTTATGAATTGCAAAACGTGCAATACAGGCATTACTGACACACATAAATACTGCTCTAATTGTGGAGCAAAAATAGTTTTAGACAGAATATCATTAAAAGGCGCATGGCGAGAGTTCATTGGGCCTTTTTTTAGTTGGGACAATAACTTCTGGAAAACCTTATTTAACTTATTTACAAAACCTAAAGAGGTTTTAGAAGCATACATAAATGGTGCCCGTAAAAAATATTTTCAGCCATTTTCATATTTAGTAGTTTACGCAACTATAGCCTTAATTATAAATAAAATTTTTCCTAGCACTGAAGTAGTAGATTTTACTAATGGTTTTAAATATGGTATTGGCGATGCCAACCCTAAAGCTCCAAAAGAAGCATTAGAAAGCATCAATTTAATTTATCAGTTTTACACTAATTATTATAATCTAATTATAATATCTAGCATTCCTGCTTATAGCTTACTTACGTATTTAACTTTTAGAAAAAGAGACCATAATTACTCAGAGCACTTAGTTTTTAACGCATATATACAGGCAAATTTAGGCTATACACTTATTGTTCTACAACTTTTTTTCTTTAATCTTATTGGGCTTTCAAAAGAAATAATTTCAAGTGCATTTATTCTTATATCTGCAATTTATGCATTATATGTTTTTATAAAATTATACCAACTTACTTTTAAACAAACACTTTATACTTTTTTTAGATACGTGGGTTATATTATACTTGCCTTTATTATTTTAATGATTTTAAGTATTGGCGTTGGTATTTTATACGCATTAGCAATAAAAACTAGCTAAAACATACTTTTAAAGTATATTTACGTTTTAATAGTTGCTACACAAATATGCAGCAAGCATTTAGTACATAAATACATTTATGAAAAAGCTTTTTAAGACCATTTTAAACACCATACCTAGACCATTATTAATAAAACTAAGTTATGTGTCGCGTCCTATACTAACTTTTTTTATGCGCGGTAACACATACGTAGACCCTATAGACAGCAAAGGCTTTAAAAAGTTTTTACCTTATGGCTATGAAAAGCAAAGAGACAATGTATTATCTCCTTCTACTCTATCATTAGAACGCCACAGATTGCTTTGGCTTTATTTACAGAACGAAACAGATTTTTTCTCTGCTGAGCTTAAAGTTCTACATTTTGCTCCCGAACAAGCGTTTTATAAGCGTTTTAGAAAAATGAAGAATTTAGAATATACTACTACAGATTTAGAATCTCCGCTAGCAGATGTAAAAGCAGATATTTGCAACTTACCTTTTAAAGACAACACCTATGATGTAATTTTTTGTAATCATGTTTTAGAACACATACCAGATGACACTAAAGCTATGCAAGAAATGTACAGAATTTTAAAACCTGGCGGATGGGGAATTTTTCAGATACCACAAGACTTAGATAGAGAATCCACTTTTGAAGATGATACTATTACAGACCGTAAAGAGCGTGCTCGTATCTTTGGCCAGTATGACCATGTTCGTATATATGGAAGAGATTATTTTAATAAATTAAGACAAATTGGTTTTACTGTTGATGAAGTAGATTACACTGTAACTTTATCTCCACAAGAAGTAACAAAATACTGTTTAGCTAAAGGTGAAATTATCCCTGTAGTTAAAAAGTAATTACTACTTTAAAATTAACTTCCTAAACCCCTCTGTAATATAATCTTTAGTTTCTCCTTTATCATCCAAATAAATAATATAAGCTTCTAAAGTACTGTCGTTTTCTATAATTTTTTTAGAATCTTCTAAATCCATCGCCATAAAAGACGTTGCATAACCGTCTGCTTTAGCACAATTAGTAGTTATTATTGTTGCGCCTAGTACTTTAGCATTTTTTGTATAACCCGTTTTAGGGTTTAAGGTATGTACGTATTTTTCTTTTGTAACTGGGTCTACTCTAAAATGTCTGTAATTACCAGAAGATGCCATAGCTACATTTTGCAATTCTACTGCCGCTCTGTATTGACTCCTATCTTCAATCTGCGGGTCGTTAATACCTACAACCCATTTTTTATGCTTGCTTAAATTTTCACCTTTAGCATAAATTTCTCCACCAACTTCAATTAAATAATCTGTAATACCTTTTTTCTCTAACATTACTGCAAGCCTATCTATAGAATACCCTTTTGCAATGGCATTAAAATCAAAGAATATATTAGAATTAGTTTTATTAATAGTCCCCTTATTTGTTAATTCTACTTTATTAAAACCTACATACTCTAACAAACTATCTACTTTAGAACTATCTAATTTTATTTGCTCTCCAGGACCAAAACCCCAAGCATTAACCAAAGTTCCAACTGTAGGATCAAAATACCCATCTGTTTTTATATTTATCTCTTTAGACAAATTAAAAACATCTTTAAACATATGATCTACCTGCAAAGTAGAGTCTCCTTTATTAATTTTAGAAATATCTGACGAAGACATATAAGTAGACATAGATTTATTAATCACTTTAAATACAGAATCTATTTCTTCTTTATAGTCTATTTTTTTATTTGAAAAATAAATAATACTGTATGATGTACCTAAGGCAGGACCATTATTACGGTTTTCCACAGTTTTAGCAACATTGCTATCTTTACAAGAAGCCATTGTTACAACAACAAACAACAACACGCCAAGGTGTAATTTATATTTTAATAAGTCCATCATAATCTACTATATATTCCTCGTTTAAATACACTGGTAAGTTTGGGTCGGCAGCATTAGATAGCCTAACGCCTGCATAATATGCTGTAGCCTCCATTTTTTCTGCATGTTCTTTCATTTTATCCATAAAGGGGATATCATAAGCATTAGGGTTACGCGGATGTGCAATAGCCCTAACAACAATAAAATGCAATACTTTATCTTTTAAACACACAAATTGCGGGTTACGCTTCGGCTTACTATTAATACCCATAAACTCGTACCCATTAGCTTCTAAATGCTTGCCAACAATATTCATTGCCAAGTTATGTAGTTCTTGCTCTGTTAATGGTTTTCCCATATTACAAAATTAGAACAAAAAAAAGAGACTGCCCCAATAAAGAAGCAATCTCTTTCTAACTAAATTAAATAAGAAGTTCTAAGCCCTATAAGCTTTTTAAATATTGTACTGCAGCGTCTGCATTTGCAGCTTTTGCATATTTTAATGCTGTAGCTCCTATTTTAGATTTTGCTTTAACGTCTGCTCCATTAGCCACTAAAAGCTTCATAAATTCTACTTTATTATATCTTGCAGCGTACATTAAAGGAGTCATACCCATTGTACCTGACTTTTTGTTAATATCTGATCCAAACTCTAAGAATTTTTGAGTCATATCAATATTACCTTTAACAACAGCTATACTCAAAGGAGTTAAACCTTTAATAGTTGTTTTTTCAATTTTCAAATCTCTCTTTAATAATGGCTTGTCTGGACCATTACTTGCAGATAAACTTGTTGCAACTAAACTAAATACGATTCCGAATGCGATAATTGATTTTTTCATGATAATTGTTTTTTTTGATGTGATGATTCTTTTTTTTGATTTAAGCAATGTTGTTTAGACACTACATTTATATAGACGATAATTTTTTTATTTTGTTTCAGAAAATTTTCATTATAACTTTTATTTAACAATGATTAGGTGTTGCTTAAAAGCTTCTTAACGTTCTACAAACAAGTTGTTAGCATTGACTATAAAGACTTTAAAAAAGCTACTGCTTCCGTAGCATTAGATAATTTTGCATACCCTAAAGCTGTGTATCCTATTTTAGATGTTACTGTAGCATCGGCACCTTTACTAATTAACAATTTTAACAGTTTAACATTGTTATACCTTGCTGCATACATTATTGGCGTCATACCAGAACCAGCAGATTTTTGGTTGCTATCTGCCCCGTATTCTAAAAAACTAGCAGTTGTATCATAGTCTCCTTTTGCAACTGCAATACTTAATGGCGATACATTTTTAATTGTTGTTACTTCTATTTTTTTTAATGGAAGTGGTTTCTTTTCTGATGCTACAGAAGTTGCTACTACACTTAATAAAAGACTACATGCGATGATTGATTTTTTCATGATTGATGATTTAAATGATTATTATTTTTTGATTACACTGTAAAAGTATAACGGCTATGCAGTAAAAAAAATAGTTTTATGATAAACGGTAGATTACAAGAACCGAACGGTGAAAAAGTAAGCACTTAATTGAAAATACATATTAAAAAAAGCACATAAAAAAAGCCGATACAAAATGTATCGGCTTTACTATTATATTGCTTATTGGCTTATCCACCAAAGTCATCAAATCTAATGTGCTCATCTGGAATACCAAAATCTTCACCCATTTTTTGAACAGCTTTGTTCATCAATGGAGGTCCACAGAAATACAATTCTATATCTTCTGGAGACTCGTGGTGATTTAAGTAATTATCTATTACACAATTGTGAATAAATCCAACAAAACCATCACCTGGTGCATCTATATTCTCTTTTACTTTCCAGTTATCTTCTGGTAAAGGCTCAGAAAGAGCTAAGTAAAACTTAAAGTTAGGGAATTCTCTTTCTAACTCGTAGAAGTGCTCTAAGTAAAATAACTCACGTTTAGAACGTCCACCATACCAGTAAGTAACTTTTCTACCAGTTTTTAATGTTTTGAATAGGTGATATAAGTGAGAACGCATTGGCGCCATACCTGCTCCACCACCTACGTAAAGCATTTCAGATTCAGATTCATTAATAAAGAATTCACCGTAAGGTCCTGAGATAACAACTTTATCTCCTGGTTTTTGAGCAAATATGTATGATGATGCAACACCAGGGTTCACATCCATCCATCCGTTTTTAGCTCTATCCCATGGCGGCGTAGCAATACGAACGTTTAACATAATTTCACGACCTTCTGCAGGGAAAGAAGCCATAGAATAAGCTCTTTCTACAGTTTCATCGTTCTTCATTGTTAATGGCCATAAATTAAATTTATCCCATTCTGCCTGAAACTTATCTGGAGTTTCATGCTCTTCTGGGTGAGCTGTAATATCTATATCAGCATATTTAATTTCACATTCAGGAATTTCTATCTGAATATAACCACCTGCTTTGTAGCCCATATCCTCTGGAATCTCAACTACAAATTCTTTAATAAAAGATGCAACATTGTAGTTACGTACAACCGTAGCATCCCATTTTTTTATACCAAATACTTCTTCAGGAATGGTAATTTCCATATCCTGTTTTACCTTAACCTGGCAAGCTAAACGCGCACCGTGGTTTAGTTCTTTTTTAGAGAAGTGAGGTGTTTCTGTTGGTAAAGCATCTCCACCACCAGATAAAACGTGACACTCACATTGGATACAAGTACCACCACCACCACATGCAGATGGTAAAAATATTTTTTGATTACCTAATGTTGTAAGCAAAGAACTTCCAGATCCTACTTCAACCTTTTTTTCTCCGTTAATAGTAATAGTAACAGGACCAGAAGGAGATAATTTTTCTTTTGTAAAAAGTAAAAGAGCAACTAATAATAACAATAATACCATAAAAGCAATTACTGTAATTACAACTGTACCTATTGTGCTTGTAGCTAAAATCATTCTTATTTATTTAAAGCGTTATTGTAAGAAACCGAATTTTCATCAATTTCATTTTTAACTTCCTTGTCTTGTGCTTTCTGTGCAGTTTCTTTTACTTCTTTTTTAGGAGCATCATCACCACCAGTTAACATACCACCAAAGCTCATAAAACCAATAGCCATAAGACCTGTGATGATAAACGTAATACCCAAACCTCTTAATGGAGCAGGAACATTAGAATATCTAATCTTTTCACGAATAGCAGCAATTGCTAAAATAGCTAAAAACCAACCTATACCAGAACTTACACCATAGTTAAAAGCCAAACCTAACGTTTGTATATCTCTAGATTGCATAAATAAAGAACCACCTAAAATGGCACAGTTTACAGCAATTAAAGGTAAAAATATACCTAAAGAGTTATATAATGACGGCGAAAACTTTTCTACTACTATCTCTACCAATTGTACCATAGTTGCAATAGTTGCAATAAATAGTATAAATGATAAAAAGCTTAAGTTATAATCTGCATACTCTGGCCCTAACCAAGCTAAAGCTCCATCTCTTAATAAGTACTGATCTAACAACCAGTTCATAGGTACAGTTACTGCAAGTACAAATATTACTGCAGCACCAAGACCAACGGCTGTGGATACTTTTTTAGATACTGCCAAATAGGAACACATTCCTAAAAAGGTAGCAAATACCATATTATCTATAAATATGGATTTAAAAAATAATTCTACATGTTCTAACATAACATTGTATTTTTTATATAACTAATTCTAGTTTTCTTCTATTAATGCTTTATTTCTTGAGCGTTGTACCCAGATAATAATACCAACCACTATTAATGCCATTGGAGACAATAACATAAATCCGTTGTTCTCATATCCAAATGCATATAGACCCGTAGGTCCCGTTTCTGGACTACCAATAGGATCTCCTAATACTTTAAATCCTAATAAAGTACCAGAACCTAAAAGCTCTCTAAAGAAACCAACAATGATTAATATTAAACCGTAACCAAAAGAGTTACCAATACCATCTAGGAAAGACCTCCAAGGTCCGTTTGCTAAAGCAAAGGCCTCAAAACGTCCCATGATAATACAGTTTGTAATAATTAACCCAACAAATACAGAAAGAGTTTTACTAAGTTCATATGCAAATGCCTTAAGCACTTGATCTACTATAATTACTAAGGCAGCTACTACTACCAATTGCACAATAATTCTAATTTTAGAAGGTATAATATTTCTCATTAAAGAGATAACAACGTTACCTATTCCTAATACAAACATTACTGAAACCGCCATTACTATTGACGCCTTTAACTCTGCTGTAATTGCCAATGCAGAACATATACCTAATACCTGTATAGTAATTGGGTTGTTATCTGCTAATGGATCTAATATTAGATTTGCATCTTTTTTAGAAAGTAATCCCATTTCTTATTTTTTAGCTATAGTTTCTAAATATCCCTGATAAAGTTTTACGCTTTCTTTAATCATAGCCGTTACACCATTACCTGTAATGGTTGCACCTGCTAAAGCATCAACTTTATTATCATCTTTTCTTTTATTTATTGGGTCATTGTTACCTTTTGCAACACTAATACCAACAAATGCACCGTTGTTTAAAATAGACTCTCCTTTAAAATCGTCCATAAAATAACGTTGCTTAATATTTGCTCCTAGACCAGGTGTTTCTCCTTTATGATCAAAAAATACACCTTGTACTTTTAAATCATCGCCTACAGCAACAAAGCCCCAAATAGCATCCCAAAGACCTTTACCTCTCATTGGTATAATATAAGATTTTACACCATCTTTTTCTCCAATAAATAAAGGTAATTTTCTTGGTTCACCGTTTTTAGCAGCTGTCTCTTGCTTTTTTAAATCTATCAAATAAGCTTCATCATTTGGAGTAGCCTTACCGTCTACTATAACCAATTGCTCTTTAATATATTTTTTAAACTCAACTTCTACTTTATCAGTAGATATAAAGTTTATACTTCCTTCATCTACATTTTCATCTACACCCATTGCATATAAGATGTTCTGTTGCTTCTCGAACTTCTCATTCATCTTAATTTTACCACTTAAACTAGATGCAGTAAATGCTAAGATAGAACCCACAACCACAACCATAATGGCTGCAAAAATGACGGTGTAACTATTTTTATCTGTATTAATTGCCATATCTATTCTTTTTACGCTGTTAAGCTGTAGCTTTTTTTGATCTTTTTAAACGTCTTTTAACGTTACCTTGAACTACGTAATGATCTATAGTTGGTGCAAAAACGTTCATTAATAATATTGCTAAGAACACACCTTCTGGATACGCAGGGTTAAATACTCTAATTAAAACAGAGATAAACCCAATAAAGAAACCGTAATACCATTTACCTTTATTTGTTTGCGAACCCGTAACAGGATCTGTAGCCATATAAACAATACCAAAAGCTAAACCACCAACAAGTAAATGTTGCCAAAACTCAAAGCTCATTAATCCGTAGAATTTGCTTCCTTCGCTAATCCAATCTGCACTAACAACTCCGTTAAAAATTAAGCCCATTGTTAAAGCACCTACTACAGCACTCAACATAATTCTCCAGCTAGCTATTTTTGTAAAAATTAAAAACAACCCACCTAATAGAATTAAGAATGTAGAGGTTTCACCAACAGAACCTGGTATAAAACCAAAGAACATATCTGAAATTGAATATGATGCATCTGTATTTTGAGCTAACTGTCCTAATATAGTTTCTCCAGAAATTGCATCTGCAGTACCAGCTCTTTCAACAGCCTCGTGCACCCAAACTTTATCTCCACTCATCCAAGTAGGATAAGCAAAAAACAAAAATGCTCTAATAGTTAATGCTGGGTTTAAGATATTCATCCCTGTACCACCAAAAACTTCTTTACCTATTACAACACCAAAAATAACTGCAATTGCTAGCATCCATAATGGTGTATCTATTGGTACAATCAATGGTACTAACATACCAGTTACCAAGTAACCTTCTTCTACCTCATGACCTTTTATAACTGCAAAAACAAATTCTACTGCTAAACCAATTACATAAGAAACAATTACTAGCGGTAATACTGTTGTAATACCTACTAAAAAGTTATCCCAAGTAAGGAAATCGTTTAGTAAAGAGAAATCTGCAGGAAAACCATTAATTGCAGAATAATGTTGGTAACCAGCATTAAACATTCCAAATATTAAAACTGGAACCAATGCCATTATTACCGTATTCATTGTACGCTTTAAATCATCTGCTGCTCTTACGTGAGACCCAGAGTGCGTAGTTTCATTAGGCAAGTACAAAAACGTATGGATTGCATTAAATGCAGGTGCCATTTTTTTGCCTTTATACTTTTCCTTTAAATTGTGTAATGTATTTTTAAGACCCATCTTTTATCCTATTTCTTTTTGTAATAAGTCCAACCCTTCTCTAATTATTTGCTGATGCGGTTGTTTAGATATACAGATAAACTCTGTTAAAGCAAAATCTTCAGGCGCAACCTCATACAATCCAAGCTGTTCCATTTCATCTAAATCCTTTATCATACAAGCTTTTAGCAGTTGCATTGGATAAATATCTAATGGAAAAACTTTTTCATAAGCACCAGTTACTACAAATGCTCTATGTTCTCCGTTAGTATTGGTATTTAAATCGTATTTTTTCTTAGGGTTTAACCAAGAGAAAGTCATTGCTCTAGTAGACGATATTTTGTTAAAAACTGGTTTATTCCAACCAAATAACTCATAATCATCTCCTTCAGGAATAACAGTTACTGTATTGTTATAAAATCCTAAATAACCTTCTGGGCTAGTTTTAGAACCTGTTAACACATCACCATTAATAACCCTAAAGTTTTCTATAGAAACTCCGCTAGCATATAAGAAAGTAGATATTTCTGCACCAATAGTAGTTGTGTAATATTTTGGAGCTTTAACAGCAGAACCAGCTAGTGCTATTGTTCTTTGCGCGTTAAACTTACCTGTTAACAACAACTCACCTATAATAACTAGATCTTGTGCATTAACAGTCCAAACCATTTCTCCTTTATTAATAGGATCTATCTTGTTTATTTGTGTACCAACTAAACCTGCAGGATGTGGACCAGCAACCTTATGTTCTGTAACACCAGACAAACCAGACAATGGAGAGTTACTACTACCTACAGATACGTGTACTTGACCAGTTGTTAAAGTTGCCAACGCTGTAACAGCTGCTTGCAATTCTTTTTCCTTGCCTTGTAACACATAATCTAAATTGGCTGCTAATGGCGCTGTTGTGTATCCTGATATAAATACAGCTTTAGGGGCTACATTAGGATTTGCAACAACATCATACGGTCTTTGTTTTACAAAAGGCCAACAACCAGACAATAACAACTGCGACTTTACGTCTTCTGCAGATGCGCTTGCTAAGTTTAGCGTACTGTGTTCTACTACTTCACCAGTTTTATTAGCGCGTATTTTCAGCGTTAATATTCTTCTTCTTGCTCCTCTTACTATTTCAACAAGCTCACCAGATACAGGAGAAACGAACTTCATTTCTTCTACATCTTTGTTGTAAAAAATAGGTTCACCTGCTTTTACAGTTGCTCCTTCTTTTACCAACATCTTTGGCATTATCCCGTGAAAATCGTTAAGATTTATTGCATAAACATTGCTTAAAACCGCTTTAGAAGTAGTTTGATCAGCGGCACCGACTAGGTTGATATTTAAGCCTTTTTTTATTCGAATGTCTTTAGACATATTATTGCAGACCTTAGGTTAACAAAATTTGCTGCGAATTTAAAGTTTTAACCGCAAACTTCCTTGCAAAATCAGTTAAGATGTATTTATTTATATTAATTCTAAATAAATAATATTGGATTATTAGCTCTTAATTTTTAGGCACAACTTTTGCTTATCTTTGTAATACAATTACAACATAAATGAAACAGTACACATTATTATTTTCTTTGCTTTTATCTTATTTTTCAATTTTTGGACAAAATGCCACTGAAAAAGATGCTCCTAAAAACATAAAATCTATCATATTTAAAGGTACAACTGAGGATCAATTTCCTGTTGCACAATTAGGCGACCCACTAACTTTAGAGTTTGATGATATAACTGCTTCTGAAGAAGATTACTATTACAAAATTACATATTATAATTACGACTGGACACCATCTAGCCTTTCTAAGTCACAGTACCTGAGTGGATTTGACAACCTTAGAATTACAAATTACGAAAACAGTTATAATACACTACAAGCATACTCTAACTATCGTTTACAAATACCTAACAATAATTTAAGCCTAAAGGTAAGCGGCAACTATATGTTAGAAATTTATAACAATTACAATGAGCTTCAGTTCTCTAGACGCTTTGTTATTTATAAAGATGCTGTTTCGGTTGGTGTTAGTATTAAAAGAACAAGAGACTTTGAGTTTTTAAATCAAAAACAGGCCGTACAGATTGCAATTAACGCAGGTAATTTTCAACTTATCAACCCTAAAAACGAAGTTAAAGTAACCATTTTACAAAATTACTATTGGCCCTCTGCAATAACAAATTTAAAACCACAATACACTATTGGCAAAGAACTTTTATACAAATACGATAAGGAAAGTAATTTTTTTGGAGGTAATGAGTTTTTAAACTTTACCACTAAAGATTTAAGAGCTACTAGCACTGCAATTGCAAGAGTACAAATGAAAGAATTATATAACCACTATATGTATGCAGATATTTTAAGAGCCAATGAACCCTACACCTATTACCCGGATATTAATGGTGATTTTGTGGTAACAACACAACAAGGAGAAGACGCGTCTAGAGAGTCTGAGTACACTAATGTGCACTTTAAACTACCTTATACAGATGTTATTGGCTTAAATGATGTTTATGTTTTTGGCAAGTTTAACAACTACGCCATTACAGATGAAAACAAAATGACATATAATGAAGATACTGGATACCTAGAAACTAGCATAATGCTAAAACAAGGGTTTTACAATTACAAATATGTACTAAAGACGGATAAAGACGAATTAAAATACAATGCAATTGGAGGCAACTTTCATTTTACAGAAAACAATTATCTTGTTTTGGTTTATTACAGAAATTTTGGAGATCAATATGATAGCGTTATAGGTGTTGGAAATGGAAATTCTAGAAATATTACCAACTAAAATAACCAAAGTCAGATCAATGAACAGCCATAATTAACGGTTTACCGAAAAAATGTTCGTTCAGCGAATATATGAATGACTATTAAGTTAGTTTAAATTTTCCTTTTTATATTTGTATGTAGCTAATGTGTCACGCTCATAGCAACTTAGCACATTTCTACTTTAAAATAAGGAGAGGCATTACTCTGTAATGAGACATTCTTTTTTTTAACATAATACTAAATTGAGTATTATTTTTTTAAAGTTAAAACGTATGACTACACAAGTTACTAAAGGCATAAAAATATCAGTTACCACCAACTTTGAAGGTACTTTTTTTAAAAATTACAAAATGCATTACGCATTTGGCTACACCGTAACCATAGAAAATTTAAGCAAGGAATCTGTACAGTTAACATCTAGACATTGGGAAATTTATGATTCTCTAAACGATTTAGAGATTATGGATGGTGAAGGAGTTGTTGGCAAAAAACCGGTTTTAAACCCAGGGCAATCTCATACATACAACTCTGGTTGCTTATTAACATCTCCTATTGGAGCTATGCGCGGACATTACAATATGGTTAGCTTTACAGACGGCAAAAAGTTTAGAGTTTACATTCCTAGTTTTAAATTTAGTGCTCCATTTGCATTAAACTAAAAAAACCTTTTTTCTAACATTCTAATTGTTTTAATAACGAATAGGATTTTACTACATTTGTTACAATTATTATAATTTATAAAACGTAGCACAATGGGTAAAGGATTTTTTGAAGTTCCAACCGCTTTTAACGAACCAATAAAAAGCTATGCTCCGGGATCACCAGAGCGCGAAGCTGTATTAGAGCAATACAAGGCTTATTACAACAGTACTGTAGATGTTCCTTTGTATATTGGAGCAGAAGAGATAAAGACTGGTAACACAAAACCAATGTCTCCTCCACACGATCACAAACACATTGTTGGTCAGTACCATTTAGCAGAAAAAGAACACGTAACTAAAGCAATAGATAACGCTTTAGAATCCAGAGAGGCTTGGGCTAACCTTGCTTGGGAGCAACGTGCCGCTATTTTCTTGAAGGCTGCAGAATTAATTGCAGGTCCTTATAGAGCTAAAATAAACGCTGCCACAATGATGGCACAATCTAAAACTATACACCAAGCAGAAATTGACGCTGCTTGCGAACTAATAGATTTTTTACGTTTTAACGTAGAGTATATGTCTCAGATTTATGCTGAGCAACCAGATTCTGCAGAAGGTATCTGGAACCGTGTAGAATACCGTCCATTAGAAGGTTTTGTATATGCAATTACACCATTTAACTTTACTGCTATTGCCGGTAACTTACCTGCTAGTGCAGCTATGATGGGTAATGTTGTTTTATGGAAGCCTAGTGATAGTCAAGTATTTTCTGCAAAAGTAATTATTGATGTGTTTAAAGAAGCAGGCGTACCAGATGGCGTTATTAACGTTGTTTACGGTGATCCAGTTATGATTACAGAAACTGCTTTAGCTAGTCCTGACTTTGCTGGTTTACACTTTACAGGTTCTACTTATGTTTTTAAAGAACTTTGGAAACAAATAGGTAACAACATACACAATTACAAAACATACCCTAAAATAGTTGGTGAAACTGGTGGTAAAGATTTTATTTTAGCACACAAAACAGCTAACCCTGCACAAGTTGCTACAGCTATTGTACGTGGTGCTTTTGAGTTCCAAGGACAAAAATGTAGTGCTGCATCTAGAGTATACTTACCAAAATCTAAAGCTCAAGAAACTTTAGACTTAGTAAAAAGAGATTTAGCTACCATTAACAAACCAGGTTCTCCTGAAGATATGAGCAACTTTGTTACTGCTGTAATTCATGAAGGTTCTTTTGATAAGTTAGCAAAATATATAGATGGAGCTAAAGCTGATGAAAATGCTGAAATTTTTGCTGGTGGTAATTATGACAAATCTAAAGGTTACTTTATAGAGCCTACAGTTATTGTTACAACAGATCCTAAATACACAACTATGGAAACTGAGCTTTTTGGCCCAGTAGTTACTATTTATGTATATGATGACAAAGATTGGAAAGAAACACTACAGTTAGTAGATGGTACATCTGAGTACGCATTAACTGGCGCTGTTTTATCTACAGATCGTTACGCAATAGAAGAAGCTACAAAAGCATTACAAAACTGTGCTGGTAATTTCTACATTAACGATAAACCAACAGGAGCAGTTGTTGGTCAGCAACCATTTGGTGGTGCCAGATCATCTGGAACTAACGATAAAGCTGGTTCTGCACAAAACTTATTACGTTGGGTTTCTCCAAGATTAATTAAAGAAACATTTGTTACACCAACAGATTACAGGTATCCGTTTTTAGGATAAGATCTTTTTAAAAACAAATTTAAAGCCAAAACGATAGATATTTATCTATTAGTTTTGGCTTTTTTATGTTTAATAAGAAGTCACATCTATTGAAAAATTGCTTTTTAAACAATTTTAATGTAAATTTAACGTTAAGTAAATGTAAACAGACAGTTTACTTATTGTAAATTTGATTAAAAAATAGACAGGCTATGAAAGAGAGCGTTACCACACACACAGAAAAACAGAGAAAAAAAATTAGCATAACCAACATATATAGTTATATGAAGAATTATGCTAAAAATTGTAAGTATTCTTTTAACAGAATGCTTAGTATCTAAGTTACCCCTTGTACTTTAAAGGCAAGTAAACTACTTTTTTGGTTTCAAAAAAGTCCTCAGAGAAATAATCAGAAAGATTGTAAATCTCAGTAGTTTTATAATCTTTTAACTCCTCTGACAAATCACCCCCTTTAAGGTACAAAATACCGTTACGGCGTTCGTGTAAAGAATCTTTTTTTATACGCCCCTTTATCCAACGGACAAAAGTAGGCATTGCAGCTACTGCCCTACTCACTATAAAATCAAACTGAGTATCAAGATCTTCTACACGCATATGTTTAGCAGTAACATTAGTTAATCCTAAACCATCTACAACTTGTTGTACTACTTTTATTTTTTTGCCAATTGCATCAACTAAAGTAAATTGAGTTTCAGGAAAAAGAATGGCCAAAGGTATACCAGGAAAACCTCCACCTGTACCAACATCTAAAACAGTTGTTCCAGGTAAAAACTGCTGAAATTTAGCAATCCCTGTAGAATGCAGCACATGGCGTAGATATATTTCGTCTATATCTTTCCTAGAAACCACATTAATTTTTTGGTTCCAATCTGCATACAACGCTTCAAGCTTTATAAAGTGCTGTTTTTGTTGTTCTGTTAAGTCTGGAAAATACTTAAAAATAATATCTGCCTTCATAAATTTAATCTAAGTTTTGGCAAAAGTAAGCAATTCCATAATCATAAAAATTTCTTATTTTAAGATAATTATCATATTATAAAAAGTACTTTTGCATTATCTTTACTTAGTTTTTATGACTATTAACGACAAATAGATCATAATAATCAATACATAAAAAAAATCTACTAAATAAAATATATTCCTCAATAAAACAATTACAGAGGAAAACAGAATTAAGAATTTAATAATTATGGAGAATAAATCAATAAGGTTTTCACGTAAAGATTCAGCTCAATTTTTTAAAACTTTGAACAAACGTGTTAATACATACTTTAAAGAAAACGAGATTAAAAAAACAGGAAACTGGAAACTACACATTAAAACAATAGTAATGTTTACGCTATTTTTAGCGCCTTACTTTTTAATATTAACCCTTGGGCTACCAATTTGGGCTAATTTACTATTAACCATTGTTATGGGAGTTGGTATGGCTGGTGTTGGCATGAACGTTATGCACGATGGTAACCATGGCGCATACTCTAACAACAAATGGGTAAACAAAATAATGGGTGGTAGTATCTACATTTTAGCTGGTAATGTTTACAACTGGCAGGTACAACATAATGTATTACACCACACTTACACAAACATCCATGAACATGATGAAGATTTAGAAGCCGGAAGAATTTTGCGTTTTTCTAAACATGCAGAATGGAGAAAACACCATAAATTTCAGCATTTTTACTCTGTATTTCTATACGGTTTATTAACCTTTAACTGGGCTATTACTACAGATTTTCAACAGATGTATCGTTACATGAAGCGTAATTTGTCTTATGGTAAAAAACCAAGTAAAGTAGGTAACTGGAGTACACTTGTAATTACAAAATTATTGTACATTACAATTTGGATTGTTTTACCATTACTTTTTGCTAATGTTGCTTGGTGGCAAGTACTTATTGGATTTTTTATTATGCACTATGTTGCTGGTGTTATTTTGAGTGTCGTATTTCAATTAGCACATGTTGTTCATGATGCAGAAACACCATTGCCAGACGAAACAGGTACAATGAAAAACACTTGGGCTATACACCAATTGTTTACTACTGTAAATTTTGGAACTAAAAATAAGGTTGTAAATTGGTTTACAGGTGGATTAAATCATCAGGTTGAACATCATATTTTTCCAAATATTAGTCACATTCATTACACAAATATCTCTAAAATTGTGAAACAAACGGCAAATGAATTTAATTTGCCTTATAATGAATACAAAACTACTAGAAAAGCTATAATTTCGCACTTTAAACATTTAAAAGAGCTTGGAAAAAAACCAGCTTTACAGTACTAGTAAAAACAAAAAAAGTATGAGCAATCATTTATCTGACAGAATCACAAATATGTCTACATCTGCCACATTAGCAATGGCAGCAAAAGCAAGAGAATTACGTAACGCTGGTAAAGATATTATTGGTTTAAGTTTAGGAGAACCAGATTTTAATATTCCAGATTTTATTAAAGATGCAGCAAAACAAGCTATAGATGATAACTACAGCAGTTATTCTCCTGTAGATGGTTATGCAGATTTAAAACAAGCTATTGCAAACAAATTTAAAAGAGACAACAATTTAACATACGGTCTTAACCAAATAGTAGTTAGCACTGGTGCTAAACAGTCTTTAGCTAACATTGCAATGTGTATGTTAAATAAGGGTGACGAAGTAATTTTACCTGCACCTTACTGGGTTAGCTATAGTGATATTGTAAAACTAGCAGAAGGAACTCCTGTAGAAGTTGCTACTAGTATTGATACAGATTTTAAAATGACTCCCGCTCAATTAGAAGCTGCTATTACCCCTAACACTAAAATGATGTGGTTTAGCTCTCCTTGTAATCCAAGCGGATCTGTATACAGCAAAGAAGAGCTAGAGGGCTTAGCAGAAGTATTAAAAAAACACCCTAATATTTATGTGGTTTCTGATGAAATTTATGAACACATAAACTTTAGAGGCGGACACGTTAGTATTGCTGGTATAGATGGTATGTATGACCGTACTATAACAGTAAACGGTGTTTCTAAGGCATTTGCAATGACCGGGTGGCGTATTGGTTTTATTGGCGCTCCAGAATCTATTGCTAAAGCGTGTACTAAATTTCAAGGTCAAAATACAAGTGGTGCTAATGCAATTGCTCAACGTGCAACTATTGCTGCGTTAGAAGCTCCTGTTAGCAAAATACAATTTATGATTGATGAGTTTCATAAAAGAAGAGATCTTGTTTTAGAGCTTTTAGGCGAAATAGAAGGTTTTAAATTAAATGTACCAGAAGGTGCTTTTTATGTTTTTCCTGATATCTCTGCATTTTTTGGTAAAACATTAAATGGTACTGCCATAAACAATGCATCAGACTTATCTATGTATTTATTAGAAAATGCAAATGTTGCAACTGTTACAGGTGAAGCATTTGGAAATCCTAATTGCATACGTATTTCTTATGCTGCATCAGAAAAAGAATTAAGAGAAGCTGTAAGCAGAATTAAAGCTGTCTTATAAATAAGCATAACAAAACTATACAAAAGGTCTTATTAGCATTTGCAATAAGACCTTTTTTTATACATTTACTTTTCTTAAAAGTAAAATTATCTCTACAGAAACTCACATAGCAACTTTACAAAAAACACCTATTCGGTTTCAAGAATATGGCATAGGTATTTTTATAGGTATAAGTACAAAATCTGCATTAAAAAAAGCAGTTAAAAAAGGGCTGGTTTATATTGATGGAAAAAAAGCAACTACCGCTACGTTTATAAATGGAGCTGAAGAAATAACCTATCACAAGCCTAAAGAAAATCAGAATAAGAAAAAGCTAGATTTAGAGTTAGAGGTTATTTACCAAGACAATTATTTAGCCGTAATAAATAAACCTGCAGGAATATTAGTTAGCGGCAACTCTTTTAAAACCATAGATAACGCACTAGAGCAAAACATTGTAAAAAGTACCCTAGCAGACGCTACAAAACCACGACCAACACACAGACTAGATTATCCTACAACAGGACTACTATTAATTGGAAAAACCTCAGCTAGCATATTAGCCCTTAATAAGCTTTTTGAAAATAAAAAGATCACAAAAACTTACTTAGCAGTTACTATTGGAAAAATGCCCGTAAAAGGAATTATTAGCACCATAGTAGACAATAAAGAGGCCTTATCTAAATACAACGTAATAAAAAGTGTAGCCTCAAAAAGATTTAGCTATCTAAATCTTGTAAAATTAAAACCAGAAACAGGAAGAAAACACCAACTTAGAGTACATTTATCCTCTATTGGAAACCCTATTTTAGGAGATGCGCAGTATGGACTTGAAGATAAAATTATAAAAGGAAAAGGATTGTATTTACACGCATATTCACTTGACTTTATTCATCCATTTACAAATAAAAAAATGAGCTTAAAAAAGGTGCCACATAAAAAATTTACTAAGCTATTTCCTACCCCTTTAGACTACGATTTCTCTGTTTAAATAAAATAATTATCTTAGCTGTAAAACCAGCATAAATGCCCAACACCAATACTGCTTGTAAAAATTGTGAAAACAAATTTGATGCAACTTATGAGTTTTGTCCCCATTGCGGACAAAAATCTAACGACAAATTAACGGTTGGTGTTTTATTTAGCAACACAATTAAAAACTATTTTTCTGTAGACGCTCGTTTCTTTAAAAGTTTTTTTCCTTTGCTTTTAAAACCTGGGTATTTACCTACTAAATTTATAGAAGGCAAGCGCTTATTATATCTTCACCCTGCACAACTGTACTTATTTTCGTCAATCGTATTTTTCTTTTTCTTTTCATTTAAGGTAAGTAAACAAGAACGTCAAATTAGAGAAAGTGTAAAATCAGAAAAAACACTTAAACAAACTATAGATTCTATAAAAACATACAACGCTAACGATTCTTTAGCTGCTGCTACTGTTATAGAGAAACTAAAGCAAAACCAAGATAAAACAGGCCTAAAAGATGAAGAATTAGCGAAGTTAGATTCTATTATTAAAGGACAAAATTACAAAGGTGATGACTTTATGACTTTTGGTTTTAACGAATCTAAAGTAGATTCTTTAATTGATATTAACGCACCAGACTCTTTAATAACTAAAGAAATGGGCCAAACAGAAGATGCAGGCTATTTTACAAAAAAAGCATACACTCAAGTCTTAAAACTTTATAAAGACAACGGTAGTTTAGCAAGCATTTTACACTCGTTTTATGACACTATACCAATTGCATTGTTTTTTCTACTACCAATATTCGCATTTATTCTAAAATTACTTTTTTACAGTAAAGGGCCATTTGCATACCACTTGGTGTTTGCTTTTTACTATTTTTCATATCTATTTAGCACATTTATAATTTTATTACTAATTAGTTTTGTGTGGCCTAGTTTCTCTGGTTATGTTCAATTTTTAATTATACTTTCTACCTTTATATATTTGTGTATTGCTCTACAAAAATTTTATAAGCAAGGCTGGCTTTTAAGCTTCTTTAAGGGCTCTTTAGCTACTTTTATTTATTTTGTAATTGTAATACCCATAGCAATTACAATACTAAGTGCTTTTGCATTTTTAATGTATTAAATAGTAGCAAATAGTTACTTTTAAAAGAACATAGCATTTTTAAATACTACTATGCTCTACTAATAATGTTTATTTTAGTAAAATTCAAAAAAAATTACAACTGTGAAAATATTTCAAATTGCAATAGCCTTACTTTTTTCCTTATCAATTTATAGCCAAAAACCAGCATATGTAATTTATAATGCTAAAGGTAAAAAAGTAGGTTACAAGAAAATGCTAAAAGACCTAAGTCAAAAAGATATTGTTCTGTTTGGAGAACTACACAATAACGCCATTGCTCACTGGTTAGAACTTGAGGTTACTAAAGACATACATAAAAGCAAAACAATTGTATTAGGCGCAGAAATGCTAGAGGCAGACAACCAAACACAAGTAAACAATTACCTAAATAATATTATAGATGCAAAAGCATTAGACACTGTTGCTAGGTTATGGCCTAATTACAAAACAGACTATGCTCCTCTGGTAAATTACGCAAAAGAGAACAAACTACCTTTTATTGCAACTAACATTCCAAGACGATATGCCAACTTGGTCTACAAGAAGGGCTTTTCTGGTTTAGATTCTTTATCTACACTAGAAAAAAGCTGGATAGCACCTTTACCTATTATTTTTGATAGCGAATTACCCACTTATAAAAATATTTTAAAAATGATGGGAGATCATGGTACTCCAGAGCTAGTTATGGCACAAGCAATAAAAGACGCTACAATGGCTCATTTTATTTTAAAAAATTACAAACCCAATACCACCTTTATACATTACAATGGTGCATACCACTCTAATAATTACGAAGGTATTTTATGGTATTTAAAAAACAAAAACGGTAATTTAAACTACGTAACTATTAGCACTGTAAATCAAGAAGATATTACCAAGCTAAAAGAAGAGCGCTTAAATGTTGCTGATTATATTATTTGTGTTGATGATGATATGACAACCACATACTAAACTCATTAAAAATGACAAACAAAGAGTTAATTCAGAAATTTTACACCTCCTTTTCTAATGCAGATATTAAGGGTATGCTTAGTTGCTATCACGATGATATTACATTTACAGATCCTGCCTTTGGAACATTACAAGGCAATAGAGCAAAAGCAATGTGGCAAATGTTATTAAGCAGAAGTAACGGAGGAACTCAAATAACATTTAACTCTATTACAACTAATAAAAACAAAGGAAGTGTGCATTGGAAAGCCGTGTACACTTACGGTTCAAAAAAAAGAAAAGTTACAAATAACATTACAGCTAATTTTACCTTTTTAGACGGAAAAATAATTGAACACGTAGACACATTTAATTTATGGAACTGGTCTAAACAAGCATTAGGTATAAGCGGATATTTATTAGGTTGGTCTTCTTTTTTTAAATCTAAAATTCAAACTAAAACAAACAACTTGTTAGACACATTTATATCTTCTTCCAAAAATACGGAGTTAAAATAATAAGTACCGTAAATAGCTCCAACCTACCTGCTAACATCAAAAAGGCTGTCCACCATTTACCTAAAGCAGGTAAACCATCAAAATTAGCTAACGGATTTAGACTACCAAGACCCGGACCTACATTACCTAAAGAAGTTGCTGCACCACCAATAGCAGTAACAAAATCTAACCCAAGAAAACTAAGCACTAAAGCACCTAGTATAAATAGCAGCATATATAAAACCAAAAAAGCTATAATATTGTAGACAATCTTTTCTGGCACCATCTTATTATTATAACGTACCGGTATAATTGCGTTAACGTGTAACGTACGTTTAAACTCTAATAATCCGTTTTTAATAATAAGTAAATGACGCATTACTTTTATACCACCAGATGTAGAACCAGCACAACCACCTAAAAACATTAATCCAAAAAAGAAAACAGTTAAAAAAGGTGTCCAGCTTGTAAAGTCTGCAGTAACAAAACCTGTTGTAGTTATTACAGATATAATTTGAAAGAGTGTATGTCTAAAAGCACTTTCTGCTTCTCCTAATACCATAGGGTGATAATCTGAAACAGGAACATCTGCTTTTAAATATACTGTTAAGGCTGCTATTAAGGTAAAAAACACTACAAAGCCAGTATAAAATTTAAACTCTTCATCTTTTAACATTTTTTGTATTTTACCCTTAAAAGCAAAGTAACTCAACACAAAGTTACTACCCGCCAAAAACATAAATAAAATAACTATATATTGTATCAAAGGATCGTTATTCCAATACGCTAAACTTGCATTTTTAGTAGAAAAACCTCCTGTAGACAATGTTGCTAAAGAGTGGTTTATAGCATCAAAAAAAGACATTCCTGCCAACTTCAATAAAATAGTTTCTGCAACTGTATAACCAACATAAATATACCAAAGTCTTTTTGCCGTATCTGTAATACGAGGGTGTAATTTATCTGCACTTGGACCAGGAGATTCTGCAGAAAACAACTGCATACCACCAATACCTAAAATTGGTAAAATTGCAATTGCTAAAACAATAATACCCATACCACCAATCCAGTGTGTTAAGCTTCGCCAAAACAGAATGCCTTCTGGTAAAACTTCTATATCATTTAAAATAGTAGCTCCTGTGGTCGTATAACCAGAGACAGTTTCAAAAAAAGCATTGGTAAAACTAGGTATAGATTCTGTAAAAAGGTATGGCAAAACTCCTGAAAGCGACATAACTATCCAACCAAAAGTTACAATTAAATACCCTTCTTTTCTTTTTACCTCTTTTTTGTGACCTCTAGTACCAAGCATTGCCATAGCACCAGCAGCCAAGGTAACCAAAGCAGCCATTGTAATTTCCAATGTAGCACCATCTTTATATATAGCACTAATACCCGCAGACAACCCCATAAATGCTCCGTTACAAAGTAGTAACAAACCCATTATGTGTATTATAATTTTGTAGTTAAGCGTCATTTTACAAGAAAAGCTTTTCAATTTTAGGAATAGACCTTGGTAAACAACATACTACTACCCTATCTCCTTCTAAGATTTTAAAATCTCCAAGAGCAATTATACCTTCGCCTTTTCTAACAACACCACCAATGGTTGCTGATCTAGGAAAATCTAACTCTTTAATAATTTTACCATTAACGGCAGAACAGTCTTTTACGACAAACTCTAAAATTTCTGCATTAAGGTTGTTTAAACGCGTCATTGCCACAACTTCTCCACGCCTAATATGTTTAAATATATTATTGGCTGCTAAAAGTTTTTTATTGATTAACGTATCAATACCAATAGTATGCGATAGCTGAAAATAATCCATATTTTCTACCAAGGCAATTGTTTTTTTAATGTTTCTAGATTTGGCAACCAAACAAGACATAATATTGGTTTCTGAATTTGAAGTAACAGATATAAATGCGTCCATAGCATCCAAGTTTTCTTCCTCTAGAACCTCAACAATTCTCCCATCTGCATTAATTACTAAAGCATTAGGTAAATCGTCTGCAAGTTGCATTGCTCTTTCTTTATCTTTTTCTATAAGCTTAACGTTAAACCTTTTTCCGCATAAATCACGAGCAGCTTTATAGCCAAGCTTGCTACCACCGTGAATCATCACGTTTTTAATTTGCTTCTTTTCTTTACCGGTAAGCTTCAATAAATCATCTAAACCTTCTTTAGAGGTTATAAAATATACTTGATCTCCTTTCATAAACTCAGTATCACCTCTTGGTATAATGGTGTACTGCGTACCTACACGCTGTATTGCTATAGGCATAAAGTTTAATTCAGGAAAAATACGAGCAGCTTCTTTAACCATTTTACCAACAAATGGTGCCGATTTTGGTAATGATACACCAATCATTATTAGCGCACCATCCTCAAACTCATAACTTTCGTTAAAAGCAGATTGGTTTAATAACAACTGAATTTCTGTTGCCGCGAGCTCCTCTGGAGAAATAAGTTCATCTACTCCTAATTTCTCAAAATTAAGCTCTTCTTTATTTTTTATAAATTCGGTATTAGATATACGCGCAATAGTACGCTTACAACCTAATTGCTTAGCTAAAATACAAAGTGTTAAATTGGTAGTTTCTGATGACGTAACTCCAATTACAAGATCAGATTTTTCAACCTGTGCATCTTTTAAAACCGCAATAGATGTAGCATCACCCCTTAAAACACGAATATCTAAGTGACTATCTGCATACGCTAAACTCTCTTTATAGGTATCTATTAGGGTAATATCTTGTGACTCAAAAGACAATAATTTTGCCAAATGAAAGCCAACCTCTCCTGCACCTGCTATAATAATCTTCATAAATATATTTAACTAAGCCAAAGCATATCTGTATAAACTTTGGAGGGCAAAACTACTCAATTTTAAACAATTCGCCATTATATAGACATAAAAACAAATAATAACTGTAATTGTAATAAAACTGTGTTATTTATTTATTTCATAAGCCGTTAACTTACTCATTTACAACCCTTATTTTTTAAACGCTTAATACACTTTTATATTACATACTAGCCAGCATTAGCTCTTTTAAGGATGTAAAAGATATTAAATGTAACCTTTGTAGTATCTTTGCAAAAAAAATAACAATGGCAGAAAAAGTTACTCCTTATAAAGATTCTGAACTTGGGAAAAAGGAACAGGTTACACAAATGTTTGATACCATTTCTAAGAATTATGATGGCTTAAACAGAGTAATTTCTTTTGGAATAGATATTAAATGGCGCAAAAGAGTGGTTAATCTTTTAAAAGCCAAAAAACCTAAAACCATTTTAGATATTGCTACAGGCACAGGTGACCTTGCTATTAATCTTACAAAAACAGGCGCTACTAAAATTACAGGTTTAGATATTTCTCCTGGTATGTTAGATGTTGGCAAACAAAAAGTAGCTGCTAAAAATTTAAACAACACCATAGATATGATTATTGGTGATAGTGAAAATTTACCTTTTGGTGATAACTCTTTTGATGCCATAACCGTAGCCTTTGGTGTGCGTAATTTTGAAAACCTAGACAAAGGACTAACAGAAATTTTACGTGTATTAAAACCAAAAGGGACTTTTGTTGTTTTAGAAACTTCTGTACCAACAAAAACACCTTTTAAACAAGGTTATAAATTTTACACAAAATACATACTACCTACCATTGGTAAAATGTTCTCTAAAGACCGTACTGCATACTCTTATTTATCTGAATCTGCATCTATTTTTCCTCACGGAAAAGAGTTCAACAATATTTTACAAAAAAATGGGTTTATATCTATAGAGAATAAGCCGCAAACTTTTGGAGTTGCATCCATTTACGTTGCATCTAAATAAGATATGAAAATCCAATGAAAAAAATTCTGTTTCTTTTTTTGTGCCTTTTTATTACTGCTAGCACTATAAATGCGCAGTTTAATGAAGATCCTATTCTAAATTTAGAGTCCGAAGATTTACGCCCTTTAAACTGGGGATACTTTTTAGGTTTTAACCAATACGACTTTAAATTTGACTATAAAGATGATTTAGGTGATGTTTTAGTTGATAAATCTATGGGATTTAACGTAGGTTTAATTGGAGAACTTAGATTAAACGATTTTTTAGATCTACGTTTTGAACCTGGTTTACATTACACAAAAAGAACATTAGGGTTTAGAGGTTTTACAGATGTTAATGATGCCATTAGAGAAATAAAAAGCACCTACATAAACTTTCCGCTTTTACTTAAAGTAAGCACAAGAAGAATAGGAAACTGGAAACCTTATATTATTGGTGGAGCATCTACATCTATGAATTTAAGCGCCAATGAAGATAGCGTAGAAGATAATAGTAGTGCTACATTTAGAATGAAGAAAGCTACCTATTATTATGAAATGGGTTTTGGAATAGATTTTTACCTAGAGTATTTTAAGTTTTCACCTTCTATTAGAGGTGTTTTTGCTATTAACAATGAGTTGGTACCAGATGCAGACCCTAATAGTCCTTGGACAGGAAATATTAACTCTATGAAAACAAGAGGTATTTTTATAAACTTTACTTTTGAGTAACACCCTTAAGCTCCTCTTCTAATTTCGTTTAGTAAAATTGCTGTTGCTGTTGCTACATTTAAACTCTCTGTAGTTTTTGCTCCGTATTGTGGTATGCTTATTTTTTTAGTTATTAGTTCTTCAACTGCTGCAGAAACACCGTTGGCTTCATTTCCCATTACCAAAACACCATTTTCTACTGCAAAACTTTCTTTGTACACATTTTTTCCGTCCATAAAAGCACCATAAACCGGCATTTTTGTCGATTTTAAAAACGCTTCTAAATCACCATACACAATATTAACCCTTGCTAAAGAACCCATTGTTGCCTGTAATGTTTTTGGATTGTAACAATCTACAGTTTGGGTAGAACAAAATAAGTTAGTGATACCAAACCAGTCACACAACCTTATTATAGTACCTAAATTTCCAGGATCACGAACATCATCTACAGCAACAACCCAATTATTTGTAGTAATCTTTTTTTCTTTAGGCTGATGAAAAACAGCTAAAATATTATTAGGAGTTTTTAAGGCACTTATCTTTTTTAAATCAGCAGTAGAAACTAACTCACTTTTAAAAGTTTCATCCTCTAAAACAGTAGAACTTGTTGTATAAATTGCATAAGGCTTTATGTTGGCCTTTACCAACTCTTTTACCGTCTTTACCCCTTCTACTACAAACAATTTATGCTCTGTTCGGTGCTTTTTTTGCTGTAGATTCTTTATAAATTTTATTTGGCTTTTACTAACCATACAAATAATGTATTTTTGAACTCTATGAAAATGCGCTTACGTAACACAAAACATTTTGCTAAAATAAGTTTATTATTGCTAGTTATAGCAATAACATCTTGTAATGCGCTAAAAAAAGTAGAAGATGACGAGCTTTTATTAACAAAAAACACCATTACTGCTGATGGTAAAAAAATAAAAAGCGAAGAAGCATTTAGCTTAATTTCTCAAAAACCAAATAGTAATTTATTAGGTTATCCATTACGTTTAAACTTATACAACCTGGCTAAAGATAACCCAGACTCTTTGTACCAAGTTTGGTTGCATAAAAAACCCAAACGCGTAGAACGTTTAAATAAATTTTTATCTAAAAAACAGGTAGATGGCCTAGGAGAATCTTTTATGGTAAAAGGTGCCAGTCAATGGCTAAAAAACATAGGAGAATCTCCTGCAATTATAGACACATCTAAATCTGCAAAATCTGCAAAACTTTTAAAGTCTTATTATGATAGTAAAGGGTATTTTGACACTAAATCATCATACCAAATAGACTCTATTAATAAAAAACAGCGTGCACATATTAATTACAAGTTACAACTTGGAGACCCATATATTATAGATAGCATAACTAAAACCATCAGTTCTAAAACATTAGACTCCATCTACAATTTAAATGTAGAAAACTCTTTTTTAAAAGAAAACGAACAATACAACGCCTCTAACTTATATAAAGAAAGAGAGCGTTTAACTAACTTGTTTAGAAATACAGGAATATTTAATTTTCAAGAAAACTCTATTATTTATGACATTCCTAGTGACAGTACACTAAAACCAATCTCTAAAAAAATGGAGGTTGAGCTACGTATTAGCAACCTTAAGCAAAGAGGAGAAAACAAACTAACAGAATATAAAATTTACAAGTTTGACACTATAAATATTTATACAGATTATTTTTTTGGAGATGATATTTCTAAAATGAAATCTATTAAATATGACAACTATACACTTTTTTACAAAGACAAGTTAAAGTATAAACCTAAAGCTATAACTAATGCCATTTTTATAAAAAAAGATAGTATTTACAGAGAAATAAATAAGTCTAGAACGTACAAACAAATAAGTAATTTAAATACGTTTAAATACCCTAACATTACTTTTGACACTTTAACAAGTAAGCTTAATACAAATATTTATTTATCACCTTTAAAAAAATACACTCTAGAAACTAACGTAGAAGGTACACACTCTAACATACAAAGACTTGGCGCTGCTCTTAGCACATCTTTAAATATTAAAAATGTTTTTGGTGGCGCAGAAACACTTAGTATATCCGCTCGTGGTTCTGTTGGTGTTTTAAGTGAAGTTAACAATCCTAATGAGAACTCTGTCTCCGAAATTGGGGCAGATGTTAATTTAACTGTACCTAGAATATGGATGCCTTTTAAAACTAAAAAAATTATACCTCCTTATATGTTACCACAAACAAGAATGGTAATTGGTACAAATTTTCAGAAAAACATAGGTTTAGATAAGCAAAATTTTAATGCTATTTTAGGATACAACTGGTCTCCTTCTCAATTTAAAAAAAATTCTTTAGAATTAATAAATGTACAGTTTATTAGAAATTTAAACCCTGGTAGGTTTTACAATGTATACCAAAGTACATACAGCAGACTAGATAAAATTGCAGATGATTACCAAGACAACCCTGCCTTAAGTGCGTTTTTTGAAACATCTGATAGCGATTCTGACCCAAAACTAATAATTCCTACCGGTACAAGTGGCTTTATAGACCAGGTTTTAAACCAAGGTTTAATACCTACAACATCTAGTGATTATAAAGAGGTTAGTAGTATAGATGAAAGAGAAAAAAGACTAACAGAAAACAACCTAATTTTTGCTACAAGTTTTTCTTATTCTAAAGACAGCAGAAATGGTGTTAACGACAATGATTTTCATCAATTTAAAATAAAGGTAGAAAGTGCTGGTAACTTATTATCTCTATTATCTGGCGTTACAGAATTTAAGAAAAATGAAAATGGACATAAAGAGATTTTTGGAGTTCCTTTTTCTCAGTATATAAAAACAGATTTTGACTATATTAAGCACTGGAGTTTTCCGTCTCAAAACGTTTTAGCCTTTAGAGGTTTTCTAGGGATAGCAGTACCTTATGGCAACTCTAACAGTATACCTTTTGCAAAAAGTTACTTTGCTGGCGGCTCTAATGACAACCGTGCCTGGAACGCCTATTCTTTAGGACCAGGAAGCACACAATCTTTAAATGATTTTAATGAAGCCAACCTAAAAATTGCAGCAAATTTAGAATTTAGATTCCCTATTGCAGGTAGTATAAAAGGCGCTTTATTTGCAGATGCAGGTAATATTTGGAACGTATTTGATAACGAAGAAAATGAAGATGCAATCTTTAAAGATTTCAATTCTTTAGAAGAAATAGCATTAGGTACAGGCTTTGGTTTAAGGTATGATTTTACATTCTTTGTACTACGTTTAGATACTGGTTTTAAAACATATAATCCAGAGTTAGAAGCATCAAAAAGATGGTTTAATGAATATAATTTTAGTAATGCCACAATAAACATTGGTGTTAATTATCCTTTTTAACCCTAAATATTTTATTACTTTTGCTTTGTTAATCTAATAAAATACCAACACATAAAGTATGGCTCACAACATTAAACCTGGAGTTGCTACAGGCGACCAAGTACAAGAAATTTTTAACTACGCAAAAGAAAAAGGCTTTGCCTTACCTGCAGTTAATGTAATTGGATCTGACACAATTAATAGTGTTATGGAAACAGCAGCAAGCTTAAACGCTCCTGTAATTATTCAATTCTCTAACGGAGGTGCTCAATTTAACGCTGGTAAAGGGTTATCTAATGAAGACCAAAAAGCAGCTATTGCTGGTGCAGTTGCAGGTGCAAAACACGTGCATGAATTAGCAAAAGTTTACGGTGCTACTGTTATTTTGCACACAGACCACTGTGCTAAAAAACTATTACCCTGGATAGATGGTTTATTAGATGCTAGTGAAGCACATTATAAAGAAACAGGAAAATCTTTATTTAGTTCTCATATGATAGATTTATCTGAAGAGCCAATTGAAGAAAACATAGAAATTTGTAAAGAGTATCTTGCTAGAATGGCAAAAATGGATATGACTTTAGAAATTGAATTAGGTATTACTGGTGGAGAAGAAGATGGTGTAGATAATTCTGATGTAGATGATTCTAAACTATACACACAACCAGAAGAAGTTGCTTATGCTTACGAAGAACTATCTAAAGTAAGCCCTAAGTTTACAATTGCTGCTGCATTTGGTAATGTACACGGTGTGTATAAGCCAGGTAATGTAAAATTAACTCCAAAAATTTTATTAAATTCACAGGAGTATATCACTAAAAAGTACAATGTAGAAGAAAATCATATTGATTTTGTTTTTCACGGAGGATCTGGTTCTACATTAGAAGAAATTAGAGAAGCAATTGGTTACGGAGTAATAAAAATGAATATTGATACAGATTTACAATACGCATTTTTAGAAGGTGTTAGAGATTATGTATTGGGTAAAAAAGACTATTTACAAGCACAAATAGGAAACCCAGATGGTGCAGATGTACCTAATAAAAAGTTTTACGATCCAAGAGTTTGGCTTCGTGAAGGAGAGAAAACGTTTAGTACACGTTTAAAGAAAGCATTTGAGGATCTTAATAATGTAAATACATTATAATAAAAGATCCCCACTTAATTTAATATTATTTTATGTCGGCTTGGTTTAAAAGAAAAGAAAAAGGAATACAAACAGCTACAGAAGAGAAAAAAGACACTCCTAAAGGATTGTGGTATAAATCTCCAACAGGTAAAATTGTTGAATCTGAAGTTTTAGCAAAGAATTTTTACGTTAGTCCAGAAGATGACTACCACGTAAGAATAGGAAGTAAGGAATATTTTGAAATACTTTTTGATGATAATAAGTTTAAAGAATTAGACGAAAAACTATCATCTAAAGACCCTTTAAAGTTTGAAGATACTAAGAAGTATGTAGATCGCTTAAAAGCAGCCGAGAAAAAAACAGGGCTACAAGACGCTGTTAGAACTGCAATAGGTAAATCTAATGGTAGTGATATTGTTATTGCTTGTATGGATTTTAGCTTTATTGGTGGCTCTATGGGAAGCGTTGTTGGTGAAAAAATAGCAAGAGCTATAGATTTTGCTATAAAAAAGAAGGTTCCTTTTATGATGATTTCAAAATCTGGAGGAGCACGTATGATGGAGGCTGCATTGTCTCTTATGCAACTTGCAAAAACATCTGTTAAGTTAGCGCAATTAGCAGAGGCTAATTTGCCATACATTTCTTTATGTACAGACCCAACAACTGGTGGTACTACAGCATCTTATGCAATGTTAGGTGATATTAATATATCTGAGCCTGGAGCCTTAATTGGTTTTGCAGGTCCTAGAATTGTAAAAGATACTACAGGTAAAGACCTTCCAGAAGGTTTTCAGTCTGCAGAATTTTTAAAAGAGCACGGATTTTTAGATTTTATTACACATAGAAGAGATTTAAAACAAAAAATAAATCTTTATCTAGATTTGATACAAAACAACCCTGTTCGTAAACAAAAACCTATTTCTGCTTAAGTCAAAATAGATTTTTACAATACTTTAATCCTTGCTTCTAGACGCTATTAATAGTTTATATAAGCAAGGATTATTTTTTTAAAACTGTGTAATACTTAAAAAAGTAGTTAGTAAACTTTATAATGGTTTATAAAATTAATGCCTTTATTAAAGTTTAAAAAATATTTTATTCAAGAATAAAAGTCTCACAAATAAATTGTACATTTGCGGCTTGATTGAGATTCAGTCATATACATAAAAATCATTAAACAAATATTGGAATGTATTTAACAAAAGAAGTAAAAACCGAAATCTTTAAGAAACACGGTAAAAACGAAAAAGATTCTGGTACTGCAGAAGCACAAATTGCTTTGTTTACACACAGAATTAACCACTTAACTGGTCACTTAAGAAGAAATCACAAAGATTACAACACTGAGCGTTCTCTAGTTAAATTGGTAGGTAAAAGAAGAAGTCTTCTAGATTACTTAATCAAAAAAGATATTGTACGTTACCGTGCAATTATTGCAGAATTAGGTATTAGAAAATAATACATCAAGGGAAAGCATTGCTTTCCCTTTTTTTATACCAGCTAATTTATAATAATTATCTTAGCTAAAATTTAAAAGACCTTGTAGTAGTATAAGGCAAACTAAAAGCTTATTTATAGTTTTTCATTGGTCAACACAACAACACAACACCTCGTCTAACAAGACGTAAGACCATTGTTTAACAAGCCTTAAATAAAATATAAGGCTTTAAAAAAAATTTATGATTCCAAAAGTATTTAAAGAGGTCATAGACCTTGGGGACGGTAGAGAAATTTCTATTGAAACCGGAAAATTAGCAAAACAGGCCCACGGTTCTGTTGTTGTTCAATCTGGAAATTGTATGTTACTGTGTACGTTAGTATCTAACTACAAACAAAGTGATGTAGATTTTCTTCCTTTAACGGTAGATTACCGTGAAAAGTTTGCTTCTGCAGGTCGTTACCCAGGAGGTTTCTTTAAAAGAGAAGCAAGACCTAGTGATGGTGAAGTTTTAACTATGCGTTTAGTAGACCGTGTTTTACGTCCACTTTTCCCAAAAGATTACCATGCAGAAACTCAAGTTATGATACAGTTAATGTCTCATGACGAAAACGTAATGCCAGACGCTATGGCTGGTTTAGCTGCTTCTGCTGCTATTCAGTTATCAGATGTTCCTTTTGAAACTCCTATTTCTGAAGCAAGAGTTGGTCGTATTAATGGTGAATTTATCATTAACCCAACTAGAGCTCAATTAGAAGAATCTGACATTGATATGATGATTGGTGCCTCTGCCGACTCTGTAATGATGGTAGAAGGTGAAATGCTAGAAATTTCTGAAGAAGAAATGGCAGAAGCTATTAAATTTGCTCATGAAGCTATTAAAGCACAATGTGCAGCTCAAGTAAAATTAGCTGAGGCATTTGGTAAAAAAGATACACGTGAATATGATGCTGAAAGATCTGATGATGATTTAGCAAAGAAAATTCATGATATGGCATATGACAAAGTATATGCTGTAGCTAAGGCTGGTTCTTCTAAACACGAGAGAACTACTGCTTTTGGCGAAATTAAAGAAGAAATTAAAGCTACTTTTTCTGAAGAAGAATTAGCAGATTACGGTGGCTTGGTATCTAAATATTATGCTAAGGCAGAAAAAGCTGCAATACGTAACTTAACTTTAGATGAAGGTTTACGTTTAGATGGTCGTAAGACTGATGAAATTAGACCAATCTGGTGTGAGGTAGACTACCTACCATCTACCCA
The DNA here is from genome assembly GCF_002813425.1 of Cellulophaga sp. RHA19. Classification (NCBI taxonomy): domain Bacteria; kingdom Pseudomonadati; phylum Bacteroidota; class Flavobacteriia; order Flavobacteriales; family Flavobacteriaceae; genus Cellulophaga; species Cellulophaga sp. RHA19. The sequence goes on along the minus strand of NZ_PHUL01000001.1, from coordinate 1,693,145 downwards.
CGGTTCTTCTATTTTTACACGTGGAGAAACTCAAGCTTTAGCAACAGTTACTTTAGGTACATCTAGAGAAGCAAACCAAATAGATATGCCATCTTACGAAGGTGAAGAGCGTTTTTATTTACATTACAACTTCCCTCCTTTCTCAACTGGTGAGGCACGTCCTTTAAGAGGTACTTCTCGTCGTGAGGTTGGTCACGGTAATTTAGCACAACGTGCTTTAAAAAATATGGTTCCTGCAGATTGTCCTTACACTGTACGTGTAGTATCTGAAGTATTAGAATCTAACGGTTCTTCTTCTATGGCAACTGTTTGTGCTGGTACAATGGCATTAATGGATGCGGGTGTACAACTTAAAAAGCCGGTTTCTGGTATTGCTATGGGATTAATTTCTGATGCAGAAACAGGTAAATACGCTGTATTATCTGATATTTTAGGTGATGAAGATCACTTAGGAGATATGGACTTTAAAGTTACTGGTACTGCAGACGGTATTACTGCTTGCCAAATGGATATTAAAGTAAAAGGTCTTTCTTATGAAATTCTTGTAAACGCTTTAAAACAAGCTCGTGATGGTCGTTTACATATCTTAGGAAAATTAACAGATACTATTTCTGCTCCTGCTGGAGATGTTAAGTCTCACTCACCAAAAATGATCACTAGAAGAATTCCTAACGAATTTATTGGTGCATTAATTGGTCCAGGTGGTAAAGTTATTCAAGAGCTTCAAAAAGAAACAGGTACAACTATTGTTATCAATGAAGATCCTGTTACTGAAGAAGGTGTTGTAGAAATTTTAGGTACAGGACAAGATGGTATTGATGCTGTTTTAGCTAAAATTGACTCTTTACTGTTTAAGCCAGAAAAAGGTAGTGTATACGAAGTAAAAGTAATTAAAATGTTAGATTTTGGTGCTGTTGTAGAATATACAGAAGCTCCAGGAAACGAAGTTTTATTACACGTATCTGAGTTAGCTTGGGAGCGTACAGAAAATGTTACTGATGTTGTAAATATGGGTGACGTTTTTGATGTAAAATACTTTGGTGTAGACCCAAGAACACGTAAAGAAAAAGTATCTAGAAAAGCTTTATTACCTAAACCAGAAGGTTATGTAGAAAGAGCTCCTAGAGAAAATAAAGGACGTAATGACAACAGAGGTAGAGATAATCGCGGACGTGATAATCGTCGTGACGATCGCAAACCTAGAGAAGATAAAAAAGAAGATTAATTTTTAGTTTTCTCAAAATAACAAAAGTCCAACAATTTAAATTTGTTGGGCTTTTTTTTATTCTAAATTTTCCAAATAGCATTTAAAACTTATACTTTTAAAGTTACAAACACAAAATAATAGTACTTTAGCTTATCAATATAAAATAGCATAAAATGAAAACAAGAAGAACACTAGCCGCATTAACACTACTAATTACCTGTACACTATTACAGTCTTGTTACGTTGCTAAAAAATCTAATGACTTTTTTGGAATTGAAACCTCTAACCTTAACACTTTGTATCTTATAGATGTATCTGGAAGTATGGAAGGTATAGATGAAGGCTCTATAAAAGATCAAGTAATGAGAGAAGCTGGTAACAAAGCAGGCAATCAGGTGAGTAAAGTTATTGGTGGTAAAATTGGAAATTTACTAGGTAAGCAAGTAACCAAAGAAGCTACAAAATTAGGCGCTGTAAAACGCAAATTAATACCTGCTATTAAAGGTTTACCAGATGGCAAAAAATTTGTTGTTTTTACTTTTAATAATGATGTTACAAAACAAGCTACAGGATTTAGGGTTGCAAGTAACACTTCTAGAACATCATCAAACATTTTTGTTCAAAATTTAAAAGCTAACGGAGGCACCAATACGCTAGAAGGTTTGCTAGAAGCATTATCTACGACAGACGTGCAAGAAATTGTTTTAATGAGTGACGGCTTACCTAACAGCGGGCCAGAATCTGTATTAGAAGAAATTAGAAAAGTAAATACCAACAATATTATTATACATACTATTGCTTTTGGTGAAGATGCAGACTTAAACTTTATGAGGACTTTAGCTCAAGAAAACAATGGTGTTTCAATCACCTCTAAAATGTAAGTATAAGCAAAAAATAGCGTTTGCTACACAAGTCAAAAAAACTCAAAAAAAAGCCTTAAAATTAATATTTTAAGGCTTTTTTTATATAAAACAGTCATTTTTTATTAAAAACAGTCATTTTTACGCGACAGTCTGTCACCTCTAAATCATCAAAATTAAACTTCAAATTTAAAATATTTCAAACATTTTGCATATCAATTAACAACATCACAATCTAAATGTATATCATTAACAGATTAATGATTCCTTAAAATTAGATTTTGTTATCTGGACTCTCGCATAGTCCTTGTGCCATTAAGTGTATATAAAACAATATATACACAAAATGAAAGTATTAGTAATTGGTGCAGGTAATATGGGATTAACATACTCAGAAGGTATGTCTAAATCTCCACTTTTAAACAAACACAAACTTAGAATTTACGACACCGATCCAAAAAAAATTGAAACCCTTAGAGAAAATCCAGCATTTAATGTTTTTAAAAGCCTAGAAGATTGTTTACCACAATCTGATTTAATTTTTATTGCTGTAAAGCCTTTTCATAGTGATGATTTGTTTGCTAAAATGAAAACTATGCTTAACAATCAGCAAATAATTGTATCCTTAATGGCTGGGGTTACTATACAATCTATTCAAGAGAGGTTAGCTATAACCAAAGTAATACGTACAATGCCTAATTTACCGGCACAAGTTGGTAAAGGGGTTACATCGTACACAGAATCTAAAGATGTTTCTAAAATAGAACTATTAATGGTTCGTAATTTGTTAGACACTACCGGAACATCAATCCACGTTAAAACAGAAAATTTTATAGATGCTTCTACAGGTATTTCTGGTAGCGGACCTGCCTATGTATTTTATTTTATGCAATCTATGTTAGAGGCTGCTTTAAAAATGGGATTCTCAGACTATGATTCTAAAGTTCTTGTGAGTAGCACTTTTGAAGGCGCTATAGAACTATTTAACCAAAATGACATATCACCTAAAAAATGGATAGATCGTGTTGCTTCTAAAGGTGGTACAACCCAAGCTGCAATAGACTCTATGGAAGACAACAATGTAAAACAGCTTATACAAGATGCTGCTTACGCCGCATTTAATAGAGCCATAGAAATGGGTAAAGAAAAATAAAAATGGAAGTAAAAAGAGTAGTTGTAAAAGTAGGTACTAATGTACTTACAAATAAAGACAATAGAATTTTAGGGCCAATTTTAAAAGAACTTGTACGCCAAATCTCTGTTTTATATGAAAGAGATATCATGGTTGTGTTGGTATCATCTGGATCTGCAATTGCAGGAAAAGAAATATTAGGGGAAACTAATATCACAGACAAATCTACAAGAAGACAAGTGTACTCTTCTGTTGGTCAACCAAGATTAATGAGGCATTATTACAGTCTTTTTAGTGATTACGGTATGCGATGTGCGCAGGTATTAGCAACTAAAAGAGATTTTGATTTAGGAATACATAGGGACAATATGATTAATTGTTATGAAGGTTTACTGTCTGAAGGCATAATACCAATTGCCAATGAAGATGATGCTGTTTCTGTAACAATGTCTATATTTTCTGACAATGATGAATTAGCAAGCTTAGTTGCCGAGTTAATAGATGCTGATAGACTTATTATTTTATCAGATACTGATGGCTTATATACTGGACACCCAGACGATAAAAACTCTAAAAAAATTAGCCAAGTTACACATGATCAAGATGTAGAACAATATGTTAAAGCAAGTGGAAAAAAAGAAGGAGAAGGCCGTGGTGGTATGGCTTCAAAATTAAAAATAGCTAAAAGCACCGCTAAAAAAGAGATTCCTACTTACATAGCAAATGGTAAAAAACAAAATGTTATTGTAGATATTATTGATAACAAAAAAATAGGAACAAAATTTATTCATTAAAATAAAAAATATGAAATTATTAAGCTCCAAAATAAAAAATGACGTTCTAGAGTCAATGATTAAAATTATTGATAATGACAGAGAAAAAATTCTAGAAGAGAATAAAAAAGATATTGAAGCTTTTAACAAAGAAGATCAAGCACTTTTAGACCGTTTAATAGTTAATAATAGCAAAATAGACGGAATGATTAAAGCTATTACGGAAGTAAAAAACCAAGAAGACCCTGTTAATCAAGAAATATCTAGCCTAACTTTAGATAGTGGATTAGTAGTTACCAACAAAACAGCCCCATTTGGCACTATACTTATTATTTACGAGTCTAGACCAGATGTTACAATAGAGGCTGCAGTTTTAGCTTTTAAAGCAAACAATAAAATTTTATTAAAAGGAGGTAAAGAAGCCCTATACAGTAACAACATACTAGAAAAGTGTTGGCATAAAGCATTAGAAGAAAATAATGTATCTACAGACTGGATTAAGCTTTTACACTTAAAAAGAGAAGAAACACAAGATTTTTTAAAAAACCCTCCTGAAAAGCTAGATTTAATTGTGCCTAGAGGAGGCGAACGTTTAATAAAATTTGTAAAAGAACATACTAGTTGTGCTGTTTTAGTAAGTGGTCGTGGTAATAATTTTTTATATGTTGCTGAAGATGCAAACTGGACTAAAGCAATAAATGTAATTGTAAACGCAAAAACTGATAAAATATCTGGTTGTAACGCATTAGATAAAGTGTTAATTAATAAAAACATTACTAATTACGAGGCTAAAATTAAAGAGTTAGAGCAAGTATTAGATCAACTAAATGTTAGTATTATAACAGATAACAAAACGTCTAAAATAATACCCAATAACCAAGAGATTAAAAAAAATAGTACTTGGTCTCAAGAATTTTTATCATTAAAAATTCTTATTGGTGAGGTTGCCAATTTAGATGATGCTATAAAAAAAATTAATACTTACTCTGGTGGTCACTCTGCTGCTATTTTAACTGAGGACAAACAAAAAGCAGATACATTTATGCAACAAGTAGACAGTGCAGCTGTATACCATAATGCATCAACCAGATTTACAGATGGCGGACAAATGGGTGTTGGTGCTGAGCTTGCAATTAGTACTGATAAATTACACCATAGAGGGCCACTTGGATTAAAACAATTGGTAACTAATAAATATTATGTCTTTGGAGACGGACACATAAGAGAATAGGCATAAAACATAGGTTTACCTCAGTAAAAAGAGACTATTTCTAATATTAGAAACAGTCTCTTTTCTGCTGTTACATAAGTAAAGACAATATCAAATTCCTTATTCTTTAACAAGTCTTTAACATTTTAAAGTCAAATACAATCTTTTTCTTAAGATATTCATAAATAAAAAAATAGAAAAATCTAAAATGGCATTGCGTTCGTAAAACTAAGAGAGAACAGAGTTAATAAACTATAATAATTATGAACACTATACCTATGCTATTAAAAACTTCATATCAAAAGACTGCTACTATTTTTCAGGATTTTAAAACATCTGTAGACGAAAAAGTAAGTGCTTCAAAAGAAAATAATTCATTGGCCATATTAGTATTAACTACTACATTTTTATTATTACTGGGGTCTATTTACTATATGGTAACTTTTCAAAACGATTTCCTTCAATTTAACCAAGACAGAACAAATTCTACTTTTGGATTAATATTTATGGGCATTGCCACTACCCTATTAGTTTTTAAAGTTGCTTTTTTCTTATTTGTGCTTTACAGATATTTTAAATATAAACCTATTGAGTCTGTTTCTGATGATAAATTACCAACAGTTACAGTTATAGTTCCTGCTTATAATGAAGGTAAACAGGTGTATGATACTTTAGTTAGCTTAATAAATAGTGATTTCCCTAAACAAAAACTACAGTTAATTTCTATTGATGATGGTAGTGCAGATGACACTTGGGATTGGATGCAAAAAGCAAAACAAAGGTTAGGTGATAGTGTAGAAATATACCAACAACCAGAAAATAAAGGAAAAAGACACGCTTTATATCGTGGTTTTAATATAGGTACAGGAGATGTTTTTGTTACTGTAGATAGTGATTCTATAGTAGACGCAGATACACTACGTAATTTAGTTAGCCCATTTGTTGTTAATGATAAAGTAGGTGCTGTTGCAGGTAACATTAGAGTATTAAATAAAGCTAAAGCACTAATACCAAAAATGTTAGATGTTAGTTTTGTTTTAAGTTTTGAGTTTGTACGTTCTGCAGAAAGCACATTAAATTCTGTTTTATGTACGCCAGGAGCATTGGCTGCTTACCGTAGTTCTGCTGTTTTTAAAATATTACCAAAGTGGATTAACCAAACTTTTATGGGAAAACCATCGGATATTGGAGAAGATAGAGCTATGACAAATATGATTTTAAAAGAAGGTAACCACGTACTTTTTCAAAGAAACGCAAATGCATACACTAACGTGCCAGAAAAATACAAAGGACTTTACAAAATGTTTATTAGATGGGGAAGAAGTAATGTACGTGAAAACATAGAAATGGCTAAATATGTATTTACAAACTTCAGAAAAGAATCTAAAGCTGGTTCTAGATTGTTGTTTTTAAATCAATCTATAAAAATAATAATGAGCTACCCATTTTTAATATTTATGTTATTCTTTGTAGCAACGCATCCACTATTATTTTTAAGCTCTACGTTATTTAGCATACTAATTTTATCTACTTTCTCTGTTATATTTTATTCTAACAAGTACAAGCCACAAGAATCTTTATGGGCTTATACATATAGTATTCTATACACGTTTGGCTTATTCTGGATTACTCCTTATGCAATAGCAACAGCAAGTAGAAGAGGTTGGCTAACTCGTGGATTAGCAGAAAAAAAATAGTTTTAAAAGACTAAAAATAATTTTTAAAAGTAGATATATACATCATATATCTACTTTTTTTATATCTGAATATTAACACATTAGAAAAAAAAAGTAGACATTTTATAAGGTTAAAGTGTTTATTTCGACGAATTAATAAGAAAAAGATAAAATTAACATTACCAAAATGTAACATTTCTTGTTTTTCTACGTATAAGTATATGCAGCCCTTTGGTTGCGCGTAAATTATATATTAAATGAGACAGCTTAAAATTACAAAACAGGTTACCAACAGGGAAACCGCATCGCTAGATAAATATTTACAGGAAATTGGTAAGGTAGACTTAATTACTGCCGATGAAGAAGTAGAATTAGCACAGCGTATTAAAGCGGGAGACCAAGTAGCCTTAGAAAAATTAACTAAAGCAAACCTTAGGTTCGTAGTTTCTGTTGCTAAGCAATACCAAAATCAAGGTTTAACGTTACCAGATTTAATTAATGAAGGTAATTTAGGTCTTATTAAAGCTGCACAACGTTTTGATGAAACTCGTGGATTTAAATTTATCTCTTATGCTGTTTGGTGGATTCGTCAATCTATATTACAAGCATTAGCAGAGCAATCTCGTATTGTACGTTTACCATTAAATAAAATTGGATCTATAAATAAGATTAATAAAACTTTTGCTTTCTTAGAACAAGCACATGAGCGCAAGCCTTCTGCAGAAGAGATAGCTAAGGAATTAGATATGACCATTGAAGATGTAAAGCAGTCTTTAAAAAATTCTGGTCGTCACGTATCAATGGATGCTCCATTAATTGATGGTGAAGATTCTAACTTATATGATGTATTGCGCAGTGGCGAGTCTCCTAATCCAGATAGAGAGTTATTAATTGAATCTCTACGTACAGAAATAGAAAGAGCATTAGAAACACTAACACCAAGAGAAGCAGACGTTATACGTTTATACTTTGGTTTAGCAGAGCAACACTCTATGACTTTAGAAGAAATAGGAGAGACTTTTGATTTAACTAGAGAAAGAGTAAGACAAATTAAAGAAAAAGCTATTAGGAGGCTTAAACATACTTCTAGAAGCAAAATATTAAAAACATATCTTGGATAAACCATAACGGTTTAGAAGCGCAAATCATTTTTTTAACAACACATAACAACAGTAGTTGTCTTTTTGGTATAAAAATTGTAATTTGTGAACTGTAACAACAGTTTATCATGACTGTTCGTTTTTTGATTGATGAATGAACTCCGGCTGATTACCGGAGTTTTTCAAT